>CAJCIN010000057.1 GCA_903970385.1 Rhodospirillales bacterium
CAGACCGCGTGTCGCTCGTCGCGCTGACCGTCTTCTACGTTCTGCCGCTCGATGCGATCGGTCCGGTGGCCACCTACGTCGCGCGGCGCTTCATCGGCGTTCGCATCGGTCACGTCGTCTACCGGGCGTCGCCGGCGGATGCGTTCGGCCAGGCGGCCTTCGCGTTCGGGTTGGCGCTCGCCGGGGTCTTCCTCGTGGCAGCGCTGGTCGACGTGCTCGCTCCGGTCTTCGGGGCGCGGCGCAACTTCGGGAACGCGTACCGGGTGGCGGCCTTCGCCTACACGCCGGTGTGGCTCGCCGCCGTCGTCGTCCTGGCGCCGCGGTTCGGCCTCCTCGAGTTCGCCGCCGTCGCCTACGAGGTGTTCCTGCTGCACGCCGGGCTGGCCGAAGTGATGGGCGTGCCGCGGGGCAAGGCGGGCGGTCTCGCCGCGTGCGCCGTGATCGGAACCATCCTGATCGCGGTCGGCTTCGGCGAGCTTTCGGCGCTCCTGGTGCGCGACGGCGGCTAGCGGAGGCGCCCCCAAAGGCGGAGGCGAGCCGGGCCCCCTGTGGTATACTGACGTTCGCCTTGCCGGGGGTTGGGCTCCGCGCAACGCCAACCTGCCAACCCCGCCAGGACCGGAAGGTAGCAACGGTACGTAGGCCCTGGCGTGTGCCGCGGACCACCTGGCTCCCGGTCGGGCTACTTGCAACCAAGGTGTCGGTTCACCGACGAGGCATACTACGTCTTCGATGCCCTTTAGTGCCTTAGCGGGTCTGGTTGTCGGCGTCGCCGTCCTGTCGATCGGCGTCTATCACGTCACGTTCGTCGGGCCGCGCCTGCGCGGGTTCGCCCGTATCCTCGCCGGCGACGCCGACGGCGCGGATAACGAATCGCTCGCTCTCGTGCGCAGCGCGTTCTCAACGGTCTCCAAGCGGACGGACGAGCGGCTCGAGCAGATCGAGCGCATCCTCAAGTACGATCTCCACCGCGTCGGCTTCGTGCGCTACAATTCGTTCAGCGACGTCGGCTCGGACCTCTCGTTTACGCTGGCCCTCCTCAACGACCAAGGCGACGGCGTCGTGATCACGAGCATCTATTCGCGCGAGGAGACGCGCACCTACGGCAAAGCCGTTCGCAAGAACGTGCCGCAACAAGGTGCCTCCAAAGAAGAGCAGAGCGCGATCGCGATGGCCCGCTCGAGCGTTCCGGCATGAAGATGGTTCCGAGCCGCTACCTCGTGAAGATCGTTCCCCCGGTGGGTTATCGCGTCTGGCGCTTGGAGTTTTCGCGGCGTCACATCGCGATCGCGATCGTCGCGATCACGGTCGCGCTCGGCGCCGTGGGCGGCTACTACGTCTGGACGATCCGCCATGCAGAGATGCGCGTGGGCGAGTTGCGTTCGCTAACGGTCGATCAAAGCGATCAGCTTCAGAAGATCGACGCGCAGGCGGCCGAACTCGATAGCGAACTCCGCGCGCTCGAAAAACAAAACGACGAGATCCGGAAGATGTTCGGCGCGAACCCGAAGGCTGCGCCGCCGCCCGACCGCACGCCCGCGTCCGCCGACGACCGGCAATCCTACGCTCCGGACGGCGCGTTCGCCACGGTCGCCGCGCGTGTCGAGCGCCTGCGTGCCGATTCGCAGCGCGTGCGTGCGGAAGGCGACCGCTTGCGCGGGCTCGCGATGCGCGTGCTCAACGTCCATCGGCTGGAGGATCTCGCGCGGGCTCGCGTGCTCGCGTCGATTCCGTCGCTGAACCCCGCCGGAAACGTCGGCATCCGCTCGCCGTTCGGGTGGCGGATCGATCCGTGGCCGGAGTTCCACGAAGGGGTCGATCTCGCCGCAGACTACGGTGACCCGGTCGTCGCGTCGGCGGCGGGCACGGTCGTTTCCGCCGACTACGACGGCGGCTACGGTAACCGCATCGACATCGATCACGGGAACGGCTACCACACCTGGTATTGCCACCTCTCGCGCATCGACGTGAAGGCCGGGCAGTACGTGCGCAAAGCCGAACACATCGCGCTCGTGGGTTCGACCGGAGAATCCACGGGCCCGCACCTGCACTACCAGGTGATGCTCGACGGCAAGCCCGTCGATCCGACGCCGTATTTGACGGGCGTACCCGACAAGGTGCTCGCGAGCCTCAAGTAGTGCCGCGCGCGGGCGCATGCAAAGAGCGGCTTCGCAGCGAAGATAGCAGCCGTGACTTCTCTCTCGTGCAGTGCCTGGATCGTCGTGGGCTGGGTGCTGCGGATCTTTTGGTTCGCGATGATCGCGTACGCGCTCGTTTCCTGGGTACCGAGCATCCGCGGCCGCTGGAGCGACTACGTCGCCCGCATCGTCGAACCCGTGCTCAATCCCGTTCGCCGCGTGATTCCCCCACTCGGCGGCTTGGATCTCTCGTTCTTGATCGTCATCCTGCTGGTCGGCTACGTGTTGCGCTCGCTGCCGCCTGCGTATTGTTACTACGGTGGACCGTAAATTGGCCGTCGCTCATGGCCCGTCCGGAACGGTCCGCACGGCAACGAACATCCGCAACTTCTGCATCATCGCGCACATCGATCACGGCAAGACGACGCTCTCCGACCGCCTGCTCGAATTCACGCGAACGGTCGCGCAGCGCCAGCTCGGCGAGCAGATGCTCGACGCGATGGACCTCGAGCGCGAGCGCGGCATCACGATCAAGATGCATCCCGTCACGCTCGAATATCCGGCCCACGACGGCAAGCTGTACGAGCTCAATTTCATCGACACGCCGGGGCACGTCGACTTCTCGTCCGAGGTGACCCGTTCGCTCGCCGCGTGCGAGGGCGCGCTGCTCGTCATCGATGCGGCGCAAGGCATCGAAGCGCAGACGCTCGCGAACTACCACCTCGCGCTCGATCAGAACCTCACGATCATCCCGGTGATCAACAAGATCGATCTCCCGGCCGCCGATCCGGAGCGGGTGAAGAAGCAGATCGAAGAGTTGCTGATCATCGAGGCCAGCGACGCGATCTTGTGCAGCGCGAAAGAGGGCATCGGCATCGAGGAGATCCTCGAGGCGATCGTCGCGCGCATCCCCCCGCCGCGGGGACAGGACGCGTTCGTGCGCGGCCTCGTCTTCGACGCACAGTTCGATCCGTATCGCGGCGTCGTGTCGTACGTGCGCGTGACCGACGGCACGCTGCGCGCGGGCACGCGCTTCATGTCGATGAATCAGAAGAAGGTCTACGAGGCGACCGAAGTCGGCGTCTTCAAACCGGACATGCGCAAGACGCAGGCGCTCGACGTCGGCAACGTCGGCTACGTGATCGCGAACATCAAGTCGCTCGGCGACATCGACGTCGGCGACACGTTGACGGAGGCGTCGAATCCCGCACCGGAGCCGCTCGCGGGCTACAAGCCGATCGTCCCGATGGTGTACTGCGGCCTGTATCCGAACGAAGGTGTGGAAGTCTCGGAGCTGCGCGACGCGCTCGAGAAGCTCGCGCTCAACGACTCCGCCCTGCACTACGAACCGGAGAGTTCGATCGCGCTCGGCTTCGGCTTCCGGTGCGGTTTTCTCGGGCTGCTCCACATGGAAATCGTTCAGGAGCGGCTCGAGCGGAACTACAACCTCGACCTCATCGCGACGTCTCCGTCCGTGGTCTTTCGCGTGACGATGACCGACGGCACGATCGAGAACATCGACAATCCGGCGAAGCTCCCGGCGCGCGATCGCATCGCGCTCATGGAAGAGCCGTTCGTCAAGGCGACGGTCATCACGCCGCCCGAGTACGTCGGCGCGATCATGGAGCTCACGCAGAACCGGCGCGGAACGCTCGCCAACATGGAGTACGTCGCCGACGGCCGGGTGATCCTCACGTACGAGATGCCGCTCATCGAAGTGATCATCGATTACTTCGATCAACTCAAGTCGCGCACGAAGGGCTACGCGTCGCTGGATTACGAGGTGATCGGTTACCGCGAGGGCGATCTCGTGAAACTCGAGATCCTGTTGCACGGCGATCCGGTCGACGCGTTGTCTTCGATCGTCGCACGCGAGAAAGCGGCGAATCGCGGCCGCGGGCTCGTCGAGAAGCTCAAGGAACTCATCCCGCGCCAGATGTTCGACGTGCCGATCCAGGCCGCGATCGGCGGCAAGGTGGTCGCGCGTGAGACCGTGAGCGCCATGCGCAAAAACGTGCTCGCGAAGTGCTACGGCGGCGACATCTCCCGCAAGCGAAAGCTGCTCGAGAAACAGAAGGCCGGCAAAGAGCGCATGAAGCGCGTCGGAACGGTCGACTTACCGCAGGAGGCGTTCATGGCCGTCTTGCGGCTCGACGAGAACTGACGCGCGCGGCGTGACGCGAAAACGGCCGGCTTCCGCCGGCCGTTTCTCTCGCTTACGTCGGAGCGACTAGCTCTTCGCCGCGAACGCCACGCAGTATGCGTTCGGTGCGATCGATCCGTCGACGATCGAGCATTGCCCCGCGGCCTTGGCCGTCTTGCCGGCCTTGAAGAAGCGGCATGCCGAGCACTGCTTGCCGCCGACCGGATGCGTCACGTATTGAACCGCCGACTTTGCCGTCTTGGCGGCGTCCGCTTCTTCGATCTTGAGCGCGGCGAACGCGCCGATCGCGAGCGGCGCTACCGCGAGTTTCGCGAGCAGGTTCGCGCGCGACATGTTCTGGTCTTTTTCCACGCTGTACGACTCCGTGATGACGAATGGAAGTTGGTATGTTGACGAATTCATACCCGAAGTCGTTTCGCCTCATCGCCAATTAGGAAAACCTATTTTTCAGTTAGGCATACCTCAATTAGCGCCACGCTTCGTGGCCGTCGGCGTAGACGCCGTCGTACAGCTCGGCAGGATCGGGAGCGGCCTCCGCCTCGATGCGATCCGTCGTGGCGTTGACCGTCGCCGTCACGTCGGCGCGGAGCGCTGCGATCTCGTCCGCGCTCGCGAGTGCGGCGTCGACGAGGCGCCGTTCGAAACGCGGCACGGGATCGAGTTCGCGCTGCGCGTCGACCTCTTCGCGCGTCCGGTACGTGCGGTCGTCGTCGTCGGTCGTGTGCGAGAGAAAGCGATAGCACTTCGCCTCCACGAGCGTCGGACCGCCGCCGCTCGCGGCGCGATCGCGCGCGACCCGCACCGCGGCGTAGACGGCGAACGGATCGAAGCCGTCGACGATCGTGCTCGCCATGCCGTAGCCGGCGGCACGCGCGGCGACGTCGGGGTTCGCCATCTGCTTGCTCTGCGGCGTCGAGATCGCCCAACGGTTGTTCTCGCAGATGAAGACGATCGGTAACGCGGAGACGGCGGCGAAATTCATCGCTTCGTGCCACTCGCCTTCGCTCGTCGCGCCTTCGCCGAATTGGCAGAAGACCGCGCGCCCGGATTCGCGACGAAGCTTGAGCGCGTACGCGGCGCCCGCGGCATGCGTGCACTGCGCCGCGATGATCGAACTGATCGACGCGATGCCGAGATCTTTCGCCGTGACGTGATTGATGATCGACTTTCCGCCGGTGCGATCGCTCTTGCGCGCGAACTGCGAACGGAAGAGGTCGTCGAGCGAGAAGCCGCACGCGAGAATCAACCCCGTGTTGCGATAGTACGGATATAAAATATCTCGGCCGCGTTCGAACGCCATGCCGGTCCCGGCCTGCACCGCCTCGTGCCCCTCGGAGCCCATCGCGATCGCGATCTTGCCTTGCCGGTTGAGCTGGAAGCCGCGCGTGTCCACGGCGCGCTGCAGCAGCATGTTGCGGAGAAGTACGAGCGCGCGTTCGCGATCGAGTTCCGTCGAGTCGTCCATCCCGGTATTGTGTCTCGCGCTCACGCTCGCTCCCTTGCACGTTCGCACGAAAGGCGTTGCGGAGCACTTTACAACGAGCGCGACGCGCTGTATACTCCTCGAACATCTCGAGATGCTCTTCCCACGAAGCCAATCCGAAGGAGGGCGAATGACATCGCAAGATCCACCGGGGCAGGCAGCCGGAACGTGTAGACGCGCCTAGCGGAAGCGCTCAGTCGCGCGGCGGACGATCGATCGGGCGTGAACGCTCGAGCATCGTGCGCGCAACACGAGTCCGAAGTACATCGACGCAAACGCCGCGGAATTTCCGCGGCGTTTGTGCGTCCCGGATGACTTCCGAAGTCGCTCACGTAACCTCAGGAGCGATGGAGGTGCGAAAACCGTACGGCATCGAGACGCTGACGGATATCGCGCTCGGCGTGTTCGCCGAACGTGGTTACGACGCGGCGTCGATGGACGACGTCGCGCGCGCGGCCGGCATCACGAAGGCGAGCATCTACCATCACGTCGCCGGAAAGGAAGCGTTGCTCGAGCGCGGGCTCCGTCGCGCGCTCGATGCCCTCTTCGCCGTGCTCGAGGAGGGCGGCGCGTCGCACGGCACGGCGATGGAACGGCTGCGCTACATCGTCCATCGCGTCGCCGAGATCACGCTCGCCCTGCAACCGGCCCTGACCGTGCTCTTTCGCATCCGCGGGAACACGGCCGTCGAACGCGACGCGATCGAACGGCGCCGCACGTTCGACCGGATCGTAACCGCACTCGTCCGCGAAGCGCAGCAGGCGGGCGACGCGCGTTCCGACGTCGATGCCGGCATCCTGACGCGCCTCGTCTTCGGCATGTCGAATTCCGTCGTCGAATGGTATCGCAGCGACGGCCGCGTTCCCGATCCGGAGATCGCGCGAGCCGTCGTCGCGTGCGCGTTCGAGGGCCTGCGGTCCTAGGAAGAACCCTCGTTGCCGCGCACAATTCGGGGAGCCGAGCGTTCGACGCTTGTCTAATGCGGGCGTCGGGCGGTCCGGGCTACGCTGTGCACTGATCCGCTCTCGACCAGGGGGTATTTTCGTTGTTGCTTGCCGATGCCCCGAATCCGTACGTCGCCGCGCCGTCGTGGATGAACGCGGGGGATACGGCCTGGCAGCTGACGGCGGCGACGCTCGTCGGACTGATGAGCTTGCCCGGCCTCGCCATCCTGTACGGCGGGCTCGTAAAGAAGAAGTGGGCGCTCAACAGCGCCGTCATGTGTTTCTACGCGTTCTCGATCGTCCTCGTCGTCTGGATGCTCTGGGGCTACAACATGGCGTTCGGTCAGGGCGTGCCCGGCCCGCTCGCGAACTACTTCGCCGTCCCGCACGATGCGCTCGACGCCGCGTCCGAACTCGGGCAAGCGTCGATACCGATGGCCGCGTCGGGCATGCCGCCCTTGCACTTCGCGGGCGCGGCGATGATCTATTTCCAGTTCGTCTTCGCCGCGATCACGCCGCTCTTGATCGCCGGTTCCGTGCTCGGGCGCATGAACATCAAAGCGTGGATGATCTTCGTGCCGGTGTGGAGCACGATCGTCTACTCGATCGGCGCGTATTGGATCTGGGGCGGCGGCTGGCTCTCGCAACTCGGCGCCGTCGACTACTCGGGCGGCTACGTCATCCACCTCGCCGCCGGCGTGTCGGGCTTCACGGCCGCCGCCGTGATCGGGCCGCGGCTCTTGGAAGACCGCCAGGATTTCGAGCCCAACAATCTGATCATGGCGTTCGCCGGCGCCGGCATCCTCTGGCTCGGCTGGAACGGCTTCAACGGGGGCGATCCGTATTTCGCGAACGGTGACGCCGCGGCCGCGGTCTTGAATACGAACATCGCGACGGCGTGCGCGCTGCTCACGTGGCTGTTCGCGGACGTCTTCGCTACGAAACGCGTCAACGCCGTGTCGATGATCAACGGCATGATCACGGGGCTCGTCGGCATCACGCCCGCGGCCGGGTACGTCGACGGCAAAGGCGCACTCGCGATCGGCATCGTCTGCGGCGGCCTGTCGTGGCTCTCGCTCAACCGCCTCGGCTCGCTCGGCTTCATGAAGCGGGTCGACGACACGTTCGGCGTGATCCACACCCACGGGGTCGCCGGACTTTTCGGCGGCCTGATGGTCGGCATTTTCGCCGACCCCGCGATGATCGAGTACCTGACGTCCGACAAGAAAGGCTCGCCCATCTCCGCGACGGGCTTGCTCTACGGCGGCGGTTTCAAAC
>CAJCIN010000058.1 GCA_903970385.1 Rhodospirillales bacterium
CCGAAGAGATCAAGTTCGGCGACGTCACGACCGGCGCGTCGAACGATTTCGAGAAGGCGACGGAACTCGCGCGCCGGATGGTCACGCAGTACGGCATGTCGTCGTCGCTCGGACCGATCCAATACGGCCGCGGCAACCATCAGGTCTTCCTCGGCCGCGATTTCGGCGAAGACCGGAACTACTCCGAAGACATCGCGGGCAAGATCGATGCCGAGGTACGCTCGATCATCGACTCGTGCTACGCCGATGCGACGAAGCTGCTCAAGGACAACTGGCACAAGGTCGAACGGATGGTGGCCTCGCTGCTCGAGCACGAGACCGTCGAGACGGACGAAGTCGTCGCGATTCTCAACGACCTGCCGTACCCGCGCAAGGCCGACGAGGAGCCGAAGCTTCCGAAGGCGGCCGCGACGGCGCACGAGCCCGAACCGCAGTGGGAGAAGCCGAAGCGTCTTCCGCCGAACATCTCGCCGGAACCGGCATAGCGACAGGCCGGGTGAATGTGAGCCGACGGCTCCGAGCGACAGCGCTCGGGGCCTTCCTCGTCCTTACGGCATCTCCGAGCACGGCGGCACCGGCGAGCCTCCCGGATCTCGGCCCGAACGTGACGGTCGCACGACTGTCCGCCGGCGGTACGGCGATCGTACGGCCCTTTGCGGGGGCTCCGGTCGCGGCGATCGAGCTGTGGTATCGCGCGCCGTCCACGGGTTTCGGTACGACCGCCGAACCATCGGTCGCGCGACTGGCCGCGCAGGTCGTCGCCGCGTCGAAGCCGCTGATCGGCGATTCGCTCGGAAAAGTCGTGAACGCCATGGGCGGCCGGCTCACCGTGACCGTGTACAGCGATTCGGTCGCGATCGCGGCGATCGTACCGGCGTCCGGCGCGCGCGACGTCGTGCGTTCGATGACGACCGCGTTCTTCGCGCCCGTCGTCACGGACGACGGTTTCCACGCGGCCGAGCGCGACGTCGAACAAGAAGCGCTCTTCGGCGGCTTCGATCCCGAGACGGCCGTGCGCGATGCCGTGTTCGGCGAACTCTTCAGCGCGGGGCCGCAACACTATCCCGCGCTCGGCGAGCCGAAGGACGTTTCCGCGATCGGGATCGCCGACGTCCGGTCGTTCGCGACGCGCGCGTTCCGCTCGCAGAACGCCACGCTGGTCGTCAGCGGTCGCGTCGATCCGACGATCGTCGCGGCGGCGGTCGGCGGCCGGGCGGACGTCGACGACGCACCCGAGGCGCCGTCCGCGCCGACGCTCGCGGCGGAGCTCGCCCCCGTGTCGAAGACGTTCGCGCAGCCGTCGGGCGGCTACGGCTGGGTCGGCCCGGCGATCGCCGAAGAACGCGAGGCGACCGCGATGGACTTCATGGCGGACTATCTCTTCCGCTCGGACGACGGCCTGATCGCGAAACAGTTTGCCGCCGCGTATCCCGACGCGTTTCTCGCGGGCAACTTCATCACGTTGCACGATCCGGGTGTGATGTTCGTCGCGTATTCCGGCAAGGATCTCGCGCCGCTCAAGGCCATCGTCGACGCCGGCTTTGCGAAGATGCGCGCGCCGCTCGACGCGCGCGATTTCGCGATCGCGCTCGCCCAGTTCCAGTACCACATGCGATCCGATTTGCAGACGCCGACGCAAGTGGCCGATAATTTCGGCTGGTACACGGTCGAAGGCGCGCCGGATTACGCCCCCGGCGTCAACGGCGATCGCGGCGCGTACTTCACGTACGCGTCGAGTCTGACGCCCGACTTCGTCGCGGCCGTGGCGCAAAAGTATCTCGGGAAGCCGCCCGCCGTGATCACGCTCGCGCCGCCGACGAAAGCGAAATCGTGATCCGTTTCGGTGTCCCCCTCACGCTCGCGGCGTCGCTCTTGATCGGCGCCGCGCCCGCGCCCGCGCAACGCTATCCGCAAGCCTTCGCGACCGACCTCGGCGTGACGCGGCTGATCGCGGAAACGGATGCGGACGCGCCGGTCGGCGGCGTGCAGATCTTCGTCGCGGCCGGCCTCGACCGCCAGCCGCCGAATCGCAGCGGCGTGTCGGCGCTCGTCGCCGAGTGCGTCCTCGCCACGCCGGTCGACGGTACGCCCTTGCGCGACGCGATCGCCGCGCGCGGCGGCAGCGTTTCGTATACGGTCGACGGCCGGAGCGTCCACTACTATCTCGAGGCGAGCCCGGATCGTCTTCCCGCAGCCGTGACGCTATTCGGTCGCGCGCTCGCGGCTCCCGATTTCTCGAGCGCGACGATCGCGGCCGCGCGGGCGGCGCTCACGGAGCGCATCGATCAGGCGCAGGGCAACGCGCTCGCCGTCGGCATCCAGATGTTCCGGCAAGCGTACTACACGGGCGGTTCGGGCATGCCGGCGCTCGGCATGACGACGACGATCGCCCAGCTCGGTCCGTCCGACGTGCGAGCGTTCTACGCCGCGACGTACGTGCGCTCCGCGATCACGGCGAGCGCCGCCGGGCGCACGTCCGCCGACCTCGGCTCCGCGCTCGCGACGCTCGCCGGCGGGCTCGGTTCCGGGCCCGTCTCCGCCGTGGACGAACGTGCTCGCGCCATTCCCGTCTCCGCCCCGCGCATCGTGGCGCACCGCGACGTCGCGGCGCCGTGGATCGTCGTCGGTTATGCGGCGCCGTCGCCCGGCAGCAAAGACTTCGGCGCGATGCTCGTGTTGCAGTCGCTGCTCGCGGGCGCGTTCGAACGCAGCAGTACGACGTCGCTCGGTTTCGTCGAGAAATCCGTCGGCGCGTTCTACCTCTACGATTCGTCGCCCGCGAGCCTCGTCGTCTACGTCAACGGCTCCGAGACGGAGCCGACGATGGCGCTCCGCGGGTTGCTTCTCGTCTCGCGTTCGCTCACGTTGAAGCCGCTTGGTGCGGACGCGCTCAAGCGCTTCAAGGCCGCGGCGGAAGGTCAGTTCCTGACGGACTCCGTGAACCTGTCCGACCGCTCGTATCTGCTCGGCACGCTGTCGGCTCAAGGCCTCGGACCGGATTCGATCAACGGAGCGCTCGCCGCGCTCGAGAACACCACGCCGCTCGACGTGCAGCGCGTCGCGAAAAAATATCTGCAGCGCTACATCGTCGCGCTCGTCCTTCCGAGGCAGAACCAGAGTCTCTAGGTTCGCGCTCGTCCACGACTACCTGAATCAGCGTGGCGGCGCGGAACGGGTGTTTCGCCACGTCGCGGACCTCTACCCCGATGCGCCCGTGTACACCTCGCTCTTCGACGCGCGGGCGACGGGCGACATCGTCGCCGCGGAGCGCGTCCGTACGTCTTCGTTGCAACGCCTCCCCGGCGCGACGCGATATTTTCGTTATCTCGCGCCGCTGTATCCGGCGGCATTCGAACGTTTCGATCTGTCGTCGTACGACGTCGTCGTGAGCACGACGACTGCCTGGGCGAAAGGCGTGCGCTTCCGTCCGGACGCCGTGCACGCGTGCTACATCCACACGGTGAGCCGCTTCGCGTTCGCGTACGACGCGTACGTCGGCGGGTTCGGCATCGGCACGCTCGCGCGGCCGATCGTGCGGCGGCTCGTCGCGTGGGATCGCGAAGCGGCGAAACGTCCGACGGCGTTCATCGCGAACTCGCGCAACGTCGCGTCGCGCGTGCGCGCGTTCTACGATCGCGACGCCTACGTCGTGCACTGTCCGGTCGACGTCGACCGTTTCACCGTGGGCGACGGCGGAGGCGATTACGCGCTCGTCGTGTCGCGTCTGCTGCCGTACAAGCGCGTCGAACTCGCGATCGCGGGGTGCGCGCTCGCCGGCGTTCCGCTGCGGATCGTCGGCGCGGGACCTGCGGAAGCGGCGTTACGCGCCGCGGCGCGCGGCACGAACACGGAGTTCCTCGGCGCGCTTTCCGACGGCGAATTGCGCACGGCGATGGCCGGCGCGCGCGTCGCGATCTTGCCCGGAGAAGAAGATTACGGCCTCGTTCCGCTCGAGGCGAACGCCGCGGGACGGCCCGTGATCGCCTACGGTGCGGGCGGTGCGCTCGAGACGATCGTCGCCGGCGAGACCGGAGAATTTTTCGCCGAGCCGACGGCGGCGTCGCTCGCGGGCGCGCTCGTCGCATTCGAGCCGTCGCGATACGATCCGCACGCGCTCCGCGCGCATGCCGAGCGCTTCGGGCCGGCACCGTTCAAACGGCGCTTCGCGGCGATCGTCGACGCGATCGCATCAGGCGCCCGTCCCGAGAGCGACCCGCTCGAGTAGCGCGAGCATCTCGCGCGCGGGCGCGTCGCGATCGACGGATGCGAAGCGCGCGAGCGCGCGTTGCCGCATCGCCGCGGCGGTCGCGGCATCGTCGAACACGGCGCGGATCGCGCGCGCCCACGCCGGCGCATCGTGAGGATCGAGTAACGTCGCCGCGGAGCCGGTCGCTTCGGGCACTGCCGCCGCATCCGCGGCGAGCACCGGCGCTCCGCACGCGAGCGCCTCGGCCGCGACGAGTCCGAACCCTTCCGCGAGCGAGGGCACGAGCACGACGCCCGCGCCGCGGTACAGCGCGCGCAACATCGCGTCGCTCGCGGCGATTTCGCCGCAACGGACGCCGCACGCGCGCGCGTACGCACG
>CAJCIN010000059.1 GCA_903970385.1 Rhodospirillales bacterium
CTGCCGGTCCGCCGGATCGATGCGGACGACGTCCGCACCGAGCACCGCCGCGAACTCCGCGTCGAGGATCGGAAAATGCGTGCAGGCCAAGACGAGCGCGTCGAGCGGTTCGTCGAAGGGTGCGAGCGCCGCCGCCACCGCCGCGCGCGCACGCGCTCCCGACCGCACGCCGCTCTCGACGAGCGGCACGAGGTCGGGCGCCGCGACCTCGCGGACCGCCGCATGCGGCGCGCGTGCGCGGATCGCCGCTCCGTAGGCTCCGCTTCGCGCAGTGGCGCTCGTCGCGATCACGCCGACGCGCCGCGCGCCGGACTCGGCGACCGCGTCGGCCGCTGCCGCGATCAGATCGAGGATCGGCCGCCCGGCCTCCGGCCAGCCGCGCTCGGCCGCCACGGCGCACGTCGTGTTGCAGCCCATCACGATCGCATCGACGCCGGCAGTCGCGAGATACGCGACGTTTTGCGCGAGCAACGCTTCGAGTTCGTCCGCGGAACGGTCACCGTACGGCACGTGCGCTTGATCGGCGAGAAACACGACGTCCTCGTGCGGCAACAGCGCGCGCACGCGCCGCACCACCGTCAGCCCGCCGAGTCCCGAATCGAAGATGCCGAGGATGCGCGAACCCCCGTCCTAGTTTCCGCCGTCGGGCGCGGACGCGTTCGAACTGAGCGGTTGCGCCGGCGACGCGTAGTCTCCGACGCCGCTTGCGATCCCGACGGCGACCTTCTGCAAGAACGCGTCGGTCTTCAAGAGCTTCGCGTCGCCGGGGTTCGAGAGGAACGCCGTCTCGACGAGGATCGCGGGCGCCGTCGTGTGATGGATCACGTAGAAATTCTCTTTGCGAATGCCGTCGTCGACCGTCGGCAGCGATGCCGCGAGCCGCGCGTGCACCGCATCGGCGAGCCCGTACGAATCCGACTTGTAGTAGTACGTCGTCGTGCCGTTCAGTCCGCTCGACGTGAAACTGTTGATGTGCACGCTGATGAACAGCCGCGCACCCGCGCCGTTCGCGACGTCGCAGCGCGCCTGCAATTCGTCCCGGTCGGATGCGTTCGCACCGAACACGTCGACGTCGGTATCGCGCGTCATCTTCACGAGCCAGCCGCGCTCGACGAGCAGCGCGCGCAGGCGCTTGGAGATGTCGAGCGTCAGATCTTTTTCGGTGAGCCCGTTGTGCTGGGATCCGGGATCGCTGCCGCCGTGTCCGGGATCGATGACGATCAGGCGCGCGTTCGTGCCGGCGGCCGGCGGCGGGGCGAACTTCCAGGGCGCCGCCGTCGGCGCCCCGCCGCCGTCCGCCGTGATGGGCGAGACGACGGGGGGCAGCGGCACGATCGACGCCACGAGTTTTCCGCCCGCGACTTCGCCCGTTCCGGAACGCACGGCGGCGAGATCGTCGAGCCGATCGACGGCGAGCGCGAGCCCGTTCGGCGTCGCGAAGACCGTGACGATCCGCGGCGATGCGAGCGACAGCGCGACGCGCACGGTCGGCAGGTGATCGTTCGGACCGACGAAGCCTTTCACGCGCACCGACTGCACGGCCGCGCTGCGCGTGGGAATGTCTTGCGCGTCCATCGCGAGCGTCGCCGGCTTGAGATCGACGTACCAGCGATCGTCGCTGAGGCGATGCCACTCGTACGTGACGGGGCCCGCGATCGCGAGCGCGACCGTCAGGCCGTCGTCCGACGGATCGAGTTCCACGCCAGTCAGCGTCGCCGGCTGCAGCCCGAGCGCGGTCGGCGTCGGGCCGCTCTGCGGCGCGGTCGCCGCGACGACGGGCGCGGGCGCGGATGAGGACGCGGACGTCGCCGCCGGGCCGAGCGGAATCGTGGCGACGGAGGCGTCGCCGGCGGCCGGAACGGGCGTGCCCGCGAGCGCGACGCCGGGCGGTGCGACCGCGATCGCGATCGCGTTCGGTGAATCGCTCGGCACGAGCGCGTACGTCGCGTTCGGCGCGCCGTCGAAAGCGACGACGGTCGTCGGGTTGCGCGGCGAACCGGTCGCCGCGATCGTGACGCCGGAAACGGCGGAACCGGCGATCGTGCGCGATCGCTCGAGCGTCGACGAGATGCCCGTGAACGCGAGCATCAGGTGATCGTCGCCCTCGGCGCTCGAGCGCTTGAAATGCAGCGGCGACGCCCCGCGAAACGTCAGGATCGTCACGCGGCCGGCTTGCCGCGCGTCGAGCGCCGCGAGCTGCGGCTGCAATACGGTCGCGTCGCCGTCCGGAATCTGGTCGACGTAGAGCGCGCGCGCGAGATCCGCGAACGGCAGATAGGCGACGGCGCCCGCGGCGTACGGGGCGAACCCGGCGATCTGCGTCGCGCCCGCGACCTGCACGTGCGCGTCGCCGAGGGCGAACGAGATCGTCCGCCGGTCGCCCGCGGTCACGACGACGTACTTCTGTCCCGGTTCGTACGAGAGCGTCGCGTTCAACTTGGCGAGAAAGCGCGCCAGGCCCAAATCGTCGGTCGCGACGGCGAGCCGGCCGCCGCGATACTGCGGCCGCGCGAACGAGAGCCGCGTGCCGGCAAACCAGTAGTCCGCGGGCGACGGCATCACGCCCGACGCGCCGACCGCTTGCGCGCGCGCCGGCGTCGCGGCGACGAGCGCCGCGCATACGAACGCGACGGCGAAAAACGCGCTACCAGCTAGAGCGCGTAAGCGGTTCATCGAGCTCAAGATGACCTCCGGGCAGCGTTGGAACGCGCGCTCCGCCGATCTCGATCTGCACGGCGTCGATGCCGGGCAGCGCGGTCAGCGTCCAGACGAGCGCCTTGAATTCGCCGCTTTCGGCAAAGCTGCCGTCGCTGCGCTCGTGCGCGAGCGAGCCCCCCAGATCCACCGTCGCGGTCGATCCGGAAACGTGCGCGGACCGGGCGATCGTTCCGCTCGGGAAGCGAACGGCGGTCGTATCGGGCGGCGGCCCAGCGACGGCCTGAGCCGTCGCATAGAACGCCACGCTCTTCGCATCGCGGGCGTCCGGACTAAGCGAGACGTTCCATTCGGCGAGCGTCCGACCGTCGATCTTCGTGTAATAAACGGCGATCGAATCGCCGAACCGAGCCCGGTGATGGAACGACCGATAGAGCACGAACGCGATAACGGCAAGAAGCGCGACGCCGGCGATGGCGCGTAGCGTTCTCATTACGCGCGCCGTTCGCTGCCGTCGCGCGAATCTCCGCGCCGGTTATGGAATTACTGGAGGTATTTCTCCACCGTGTCGCCGGAGCGGATCGCCGCGCGTTCGGGATCCTGACCGAACTCCGCCCGGGCGCGCCGCTGCCGGAGGAGGTCGTAATACCGGTCGAGCTGGACGTTGACGTCCGCAAGGCGCTGCCTGTCGGTCGCCTCGAGGGGAGCGGCCTCGGCCTTTTCCAGCAGCCGGTGCTCTTCTGCAACCAGGTCTTCGATATGTAACTGAATATCGTTGCTATCCACGTGTCGCTCATACCCCTGAACCCGGCTGCGTCGTCGAGACGGTTGAAAACGGGGCGGCGAGGCCCCCCGTTGCCCCCCGAGCCCGCACTCGCGGGCTCATCGACGAATTCGTCTGCCGAAGGTGTTTATGGGACGGAGCGTTCCCCGCCGTCGTTGACCTCGACCTCGTGTAACAGCTCTTGCTGCTGAACCATGCCCGTGTCGTCCGCCGCGATCACCGCATCGTGGGCGGTGTCTTCCTCGGCCGAATGCTGCTCGTCGTCTTCGTTGTGCATGGTGTTGCTCGTACCCGGAAGTCGTCAGGTTCTCGGCGGCCCCTCGACGATCGCTCGCAGGTTGTCGAGGTCGTAGCTGAGTTCGCCGCGTTTGTAGCGGGCTCGTTTGAGGGCTTCCGCTTCTTCTCGTTCCGTGGCGGCGGCGACGATCGCATCGATGCGGGCGGCCGGGATCGCGATCGCGCCGTCGCCGTCGAGGACGATCATGTCGCCCATCGCGATCGTCGTGCCGCCCATCTCGAGCGGGGCATCGAGCTCGCCGACGTGCACCTTCGACGCGCTGCGCGCGCGGACGTAGCGCGACCAGACCGGCAGACCGAGATCGCGGATCGCCTCGGCGTCGCGGATCGCCGCGTCGACGAGCACCGCGACGACGCCCCGCGCGACGCACTGGGTCGCGAGCAGTTCGCCGAGCAGCGAAACCGGGCGGCTCTCGGGCATGCGCATCACGAGAACGTCGCCGGGCTCGGCGCGCGCGATCGCCGCGGGCACCATGAGGTTGTCGTCTTGGCCGCACATCACGGTGCGCGCGCGTCCCGCGACCTTGGCGCGCGGGATATGCGCGACGAGCGCGATGTCGATCAAGCCGGTCCGTCCCGCCGCTTCGAACATCGTCGAGACGCCGTATGCGGCGGCGGCGGCTTCTCGCGTCGGATAGGACATGCGCGCGCTTTCGCAGCCTACGCGCGCGCGCCCTCGGCTTCGCGCAGCAAACGGGCGGCGTTCCCGTGCATCACGGCCTCGAGCACGTCCGCGGGTAAGCCGAGCGCGGCGATGCCGTCGCGTTCGCGGTCGTACTCGTAGGGGATGTTCGGAAAATCCGTGCCGTACACGACGCGGTCGGCATGCCGCACGATCGAGCCGGCATCGAACGCCCCGATGTCGCCGCGCACGGGGGAATCGCGCGCGAAGACCATCGTCGTGTCGAGATGCAGGCGCGGGTGGGCGTCCATCGCGGCGAAGTACGCTTCGGAATCGGGTGCGCCGTAGTGCGCGACGACGACGTTGAGCTCCGGAAAACGTTCGAGCACGCGCGTGACGCGGTCGATCCCCGCACCCGGGACGTACTCCCAGGGAATCGCGCCCGCGTGCACGAGCAGAAACGCGCCGCGCGACGCGAGTTCCGCATAGACGCCGTCGAAACGCGGGTCGTCGGCGTGCACGCGCTGCACGTCCTCGTGCAGCTTGAGACCGAGGCAGCCCGCGTCGAGCGCATCACGCAGATCGCGGATGCAGTCGGCGTCGTCCGGATGCACGGTCGCGAGCGGAACGCCGTAGCCGCCGAGGTCCCGCGACGTCGCGGCGAGCCACGCGTTGAGGTCGCGGGCCATGCCCGGCTTGTGCGCGTAACTGAAGAACACGAACCGTTCCACGCCGGCGTCGCGCAACGCCGCCGCGACGGCGTGCGGTTCCGTCGGGTTCGCGCCGAGATCCCACTCGCTATTCTCCGCGAACCAGCGACGGATCGCCGCGAAGAGCTTCGGCGGATGCAGGTGCGTGTGCAGATCGATCATGCGGAATCGCTTGCGTAGTAACGCCGAGCGAGATCGAGCACGAAGCCGTACGTGAGATGCGAAAGGAGCGCGTTCGCGCGTTCCGTCCGTGAATACCGCGCCCACGAGCGCCCGAGTTTGAGCACGGGGATCAGAATTCGATCCGAGAGGAGGAAGAGTCCCGCTCCGAACGCGAGGCCGTTCGAGGTGGCGAGCCACGGCGCGCGCCGCACGCCCGCGACGTATGCGGCCGCAAAACCGACGCCGAACACGTAGTGGATGACCCGCGCTTCCTCGTGCGACCGCGACGCGGGGAAGAGCGCCGGCAGCACGCCCGAGAGCGCGCGCACGACCGAGGCGATCCCCTCCACTTCTTCGTCCAACTCGCCTTCGACGCGACCGCGTTCGAAGACCGCCGTAAATCCGTCCTGCACGAGATCCATCGCAAACGACGCACCGATGCCGCCGGCGAGACTCGCCTTCCAATATCCGTTCACCGGCCTACCGTTCCCACGTTTACGTTCGCTTACGTTCGATTACGTTCGCCGCGCGGCGGCTCGCACGATCTCCGGCGTGAG
>CAJCIN010000060.1 GCA_903970385.1 Rhodospirillales bacterium
TACGGAGTTCCGCAAGCCGTAGCTTGCCGATCGTCGGCAAGGCGAAGCGCCGGATGCGGCCCTCGTAAAACCGCGCGGTCGGTCCGGTGCGGCCGATCTCGACGTCGGCCAACCACGCGAGCAGATACGCCTCGACCGTGAGCCCGTCGGTCGGCACGATCGACCCGCCGCCAGCGTCGCGTGCGCGCTCGAACTTGAGGCGCACGTCGGCCTGCGTCTTGCCGTAGAATTTCCGGCGTACGCGCTTCCCCGTGATCGGGTCGATGCCGAGCGACACGACGTACACCCAGTCGCGCATGACGGCGCCGCTCGGCAGCGTCCGCTCGCGTCGTTCCCAGGTGCCTTCGCCGTTCTTGCGGCGAGCGCGCCTCTTCATCGCTCGGGGCCGTGCTCTTTCATGTGCGCGATCGAGAGCGAGATGAACTCGCGATACGCTGTGATCGCTTCGTCCTTCGTCATCGTGCCAGCGACGATCGCGGCGACGAGATCCGCTTTCTTCTCGGCGATCTTCGCAACGGTCTGTGGCGCGTAGATCGGCTTGCGATCGTTCACGTTTCGGCGGCGGCGAGATTGCCTGCCGATAGTCGGCGGATCACTTGAGCGACGCTACGCGGCGCATCTGTCTCAAATATCATCGGAGTGGCGTTAGTTCGATGAATCTCGAATCCATCGACAAAGTCGACAGCCGAAACGATGTGCGTGAGAAGCACCTCGATCGTGTGCGTCGCGCCGACGAAAAGAAAACGATTGTTCGACACGTAGACGTTGCCTCGGTCTACGATCGCCAGTCTCGCGTTATCAACTTGGTGCCCGGCGAATGCACCGGTTCGCAGCGTGACCCCTCGCGCGACTCGCACCGAGATACCATTGCTTCGGCCTTGATAACCTTTATGATGGACGACGCCAAATTCGCCGACGTGTGAAACGCGATAATAGAATACCTCGCCTCGCTTCCCGATGACGTCGGAAACGGCGATCGGAGTTAGGCTTTGCGAGGCCGTCGATTGCTGCTCGTTGGCGGCGCGCTGCTCGAGCGTATCTTTCGGCGTGCTGCCGACTGTCGACTTCGATCGACCTACGTACCAAGCGACGGCAACGATGAGCACGAAGAGGGCTGCGGCTAGTGCGGCCGCATCAATTTGCGTGATTTGGTTCTTTGGAGTAATGCCGAGCAGCGCCGGCGAGGACATCCACAGAAAACCGCGCTTATGCACAGCCGTTTCCTCTTGAAGTCGAACACGCGTTCGTAGTATCGTGATCGCCTCGGCGGCCGGATAGATGCCGAGCGGGTCGCTCCCGAAAGGTGGAGCGATGGGAACCGGCCGGGCCTGTCGTGACCCCATCCCGTTCGCCGCTCTTCGACTGGGCGGCTGAGCAAGAACCCCGAGCGATCACGCCGATTTCCGAGATACGATCAACTCTCGAATCGTGCCTCGAACGCTTTGCGGCAATTCGACGTGATCTAGAAACAGTAGCAATGCTCCCGCCATCGCCTCCGATCCTGAGGCCAGTTCCCGAACCGACGACGCGAGTCGCTGAAGGTCCGGGGAACGTAATTCTTTTTCGCCGGCGGCGACCGGCTGCATGACCAACGCCGATATGCCCGGCCCGTGTCCATCGAGCAGTGCGCCCGGCGACGTATCGAAGAACGTCGCAAGTTTTATCAGCGTCTCGGAACTTGCGAGCCGACGCTTTTCGAGAATGTCGTCAATCGTCTGACGTCCGATCCCCGTATCGTCGGATAGGCCGGATTTCGTCGTTTTACGCGCCTTGATCCAAGCCGCGAGCGCCCCCGCGATCCGCTCCCTCACTGCGCTTTCCGCCTCCATGCCTACATAATGCCAAGTCGGCGAGACAAAATCTGCACGACCAACTTGACATCTTGTGTCTCGTTGATCTAGCATATGTCTCGTGGACAAGACATTACCGGACCTTCTGAGGCTTTATAACCTCAGCAGCGTTGCTCGAGAAATGACGGCGCGCGGCGTTCCCACCAGCCGCGATCGCGTATCGCGGATCGCTCTCGGTCACGTCGCTCCAACCGTTCGCGAATTGCCCGCGCTCGCAGAGATTCTGCGGGTCGGCGTCTCCGATCTCGTCGCTTCAATCGCTCGTGAGGTGGTCGCGTAATGCACGACCGCACCGTAAGCAACCGTGATGACGCGGCCCTATGCGTTTCGTCGCTGCGCGCCGTCGATGTGACGGAGCGCACGCACGACCCGCTCGCTCGCGTCGAGGAGCATGTGGACTCGGCGACCATCGCGCGTAAACTCGGCACTACGCCGCAGTTTATCCGCAACGAGATCGCGCGCGGCGTTCTCCCTTTCGTGCGCCTCGGCCGTAAGCGCGTCGTGCCGATCTCGGCCGTCGAGGCCTACGTCGCCGCACGCGCCGTCGGTAACCACCCCGCACGCAAGACCACACCGACCGTCGTCGGGCTCGCGCCTGTTCGTCGCCGCACCGCCTGAAGAGGCCGGCGCCGACGACGCACGTCGGCACACAAAGGCGGCACCGTGTTAGAGCACGGCGCCGCGAGGTTCCCTATGGATCTTCTAGACCTTACCATGCCGCAAGCACCGCCCGCAACGTGCGAGGGCTGCGGCCGCATCGTTTCACGGCTGAACGATTGGAAGCTCGCCCCCAAGGGCGGGATCTTGCATCGCGCGTGCGAGGTGCGCGCCCATGCGTGAGAAGATCGCCGAAATCGCTCCGCGCGACGGTTTCCTCGCGACGCTGCAAAACGCGTTTGCTCACGCGCTCCGCTACGATGAACCGGCAAGGGTGCCGACGTGGATCTCGCGCCTCACGGACGACGCGCTGATTGGGCTCTACGCGAGCGCGGAAGTCGCGAAGGCCGAAGCCGTCGCGCCGCTCGAATGGGCGTCGGCTGTCGTTGCGACGGAGATCGAGCGTCGCCTTCATGCGCGTCGCGACGAGCGCGGAAACGACGAAACAAAGATCGAGATCCCGCACCCGCTCGTCGAGGTCGTGCTCGAGGCGCAGTTCGCGTCGTATCAGTTCGACACGGACCAAGCGATCGAGGCGACGCGCGCGCTTCCTGAGGACGAGCGTGCGAAGTTGATTGCCGTCGTACCGGCGCATACGCGCGCCGCGTATACCGTGCCGGCGGAAGAAGTCCCCGAATCTGTGCGGATCGGAAACGTCGCGTCCTGGAAGTCGGCCGTCTCGCGCTTCTCCGGCACCGCCGTCGGCAAGATGCTAGAGGCGAGTTTTACGCGCGCGCGCCTTGCCGATCGCGTGACGATCAAACCGCGCAAGGTGAAGAAGTGAAGCGCGCGATCGCCGGCATTGCGCT
>CAJCIN010000061.1 GCA_903970385.1 Rhodospirillales bacterium
GCGCTCGATCTCGTCGTTGATCGAGCTGTCCTTCTCGATGTACGTGTCCGTGTGCGCGATGTACGCCTCGGGCTGATAGTAATCGAAATACGAGACGAAATACTCGACGGCGTTGTTCGGGAAGAAGTCCCGGAACTCGGCGCAAAGCTGCGCGGCGAGCGTTTTGTTATGGCAGAGTACGAGCGCCGGCTTCTGCACCTGCTCGACGACGCGCGCCATCGCGACCGTCTTGCCGGAGCCGGTGACGCCGAGCAGCGTCTGCGCCGTGTCGCCGCGCAGGACCCCCGCCGCGAGCTTATCGGTCGCGGCGGGCTGGTCGCCGGCAAGCGAGTAGGGAGCGACGAGTTGAAATCGGTCGTTCATCGGTATGGCGCATAACCCGCCCGGTGCTCCGGAGGTTCTCGTAGTGCTTCCCCATCGCGGTCGAGAACGGCGAACCGCATGACCCCCGCCCACCTCACGCTCGCCGTTACCCTCGCGACCGCACTCGGCACGGCGCCGCCGCCACCCGGGTTCGCCCTCGAGGGCGGCGTCGCACGCGTCGTTCCGCACTTCTCGGCGAACGCCGCGCCGGGACGCCCGCTCACCGAGACCTTCGATTTCTGGACGACGCGCTCGGCGGGGGCGCCGCCGCTCGAGCGCTACGACGTCGAGATGACGAAGCAACTGCACGTCGTGATCGTCGGCGCGGACTTCGCGACGTTCGGGCACGTCCACGCGACCGCCGCATCGCGCGGCCATCTTCGCACGACGTATCGCTTCCCGCACGCGGGGTCGTATTACGTCTACACCGATTCCGTCCCGCACGGCGCCGGCCAACAGGTGTTCCGCTGGAACGTCACCGCCGGACCCGTCGCGCGCGGGCGCCTGGTGCTACCGCGGCTCGGCGCCCCGAACGACGTCGCGCGCGCCGGCCCGTACGTCGTCCGCCTCGATCGCTCGACGCTCGCCGCCGGCGCCGAGACGAAGCTCGCCGTCGAGGTCACCGAGAACGGCGCGCCGGCGCACGACTTGCACCCGTACCTCGGCGCCGCCGCGCACGCCGTCTTCTTGAGCGGTCGCGATCTGAGCTACGTCCACGTGCATCCGGTCGATCCGCACGCGGCCGCGAGCGGCATGGCGGCAATGCCGAGCATCGCGATGCCGAGCATGGACATGCCGATGCCGGCCACGCTCCCGGCCAGCGCCCACGTCGGAGCGAACATGCTGCTACACGCCAGAGTCGCCGCACGGGGCCGCTACAAGTTGTGGCTGCAATTCCGCGGCGGCGACGCGCTCGAAGTCGCGCAGTTCGTTCTCGACGCGCGGTAGCGGGAAAGCGGCGCTCGCCGCGAATCGTCTCGGTAATGATCTCGCGTTCTCAATACGGCGCGGCGGCGTCGCTCGTCGTCTTGTGCGGCTGTGCCTCGCACGTCGCGCCGGCGCCGGGTTCGCGGCCGATCCGCGTCGTGGCGATCGAGCGCGTCTACGGCGATGTCGCCCGGCAACTCGGAGCGGGCGACGTCGCGGTGACGACGCTCCTCGATAGCCCGACCGCCGATCCGCACGATTACGAACCGACGGCGCGCGACGCCGACGCGATCTCCGATGCGGACCTCGTCGTCGAGAACGGGCTCGGCTACGACGCGTTCGCGAACGCATTGCTCGCGGCGTCGCCGAGCGCGACGCGCACGGTGCTCGACGCGGGATCGCTCGGCGGCCATCGCCTCGGCGACAACCCGCACGTGTGGTACGAGATGCGCACGCTGCGGCGCGTGGTCGCCGCGGTCGCGGGCGATCTCGCCGCGCGCCGTCCCGCGCATCGCGCCGCGATCGCGCGCCGCGCACGCGCGCTCGACGCGTGGATCGACGCATTCGCCGCCCGGCTGCGCGCGCTCGCCGCGCGGCATCGCGGTGCGAGCGTCGCGATCACGGAGCCCGTGTTCGACTACGTGCTGCACGGCGCCGGTCTCGCGATCGCGACGCCCCCGTCGTTCTCGCACGCGATCGAAGAGGGCAACGATCCCGCCCCGCAGGACGTCGACGCGATGCAGGGCTTGCTCGCGGGGCGGCACGTCGCCGCGTTCGTGTACAACGCGCAGACGGTCGAGCCGAGCACCACGCACCTGCTCGCGACGGCGCGCGACGCGCGCGTCCCGGTCGTTCCCGTCACCGAGACATTGCCGGCGGACGAGACGACGCAGACCTGGCTGGACGGTGAAGCCGGCGCGCTCGCGCGCGTGCTGTGAACGCCGCGATTCCCGCGGTCGACTTCGCCGGCGTCGATTTCAAGCGCGGCGAGCGGACGATTCTCGGGCGCGCCACGTTCGCCGTCGAGCCCGGCGAATTCGTCGGCATCATCGGTGGGAACGGTGCGGGCAAGTCGACGCTGCTGCAACTGACGATGGGACTGCTCGCGCCGTCGCGCGGCGAGATCCGCGTGTTCGGCGCGCCGCCGCGCGCGACGCACGGCACGATCGGGTACGTCCCGCAGCGCATCGAGCTCGACCCGGACGTTCCGCTGCGTGCGCGCGACTTCGTCGCACTCGGCGTGGACGGCGCGAAGTTCGGCATTCCGTTTCCGAGCGCGCGCCGGCGTTCGCTCGTCGATGCGGCGCTCGCCGACGTCGGCGCGACGCCGTTCGCGGACAAACCGGCCGGCCGTCTCTCGGGCGGCGAACAGCAACGGCTCGCGATCGCGCAGGCGATCGTGGGACGGCCGAAGCTCTTGCTGCTCGACGAGCCGCTCGCGAACCTCGACTTGAGTGCCGCGGCGGGGATCGTCGAGACGACGGCGCGCATCGCGCGCGAACGCGGCATCACGGTGCTACTCGTGGCGCACGACGTCAATCCGCTCGTGCGGTACATGGACCGCGTGCTCTATCTCGCGAACGGCCGCGCCGCGATCGGAGCGGTCGACGAGATCGTCAACGAAGACACGCTGAGCCGCCTGTACGATCGGCCGGTCGACGTGTTGCGCGTGCGCGGCCGGATCATCGTCGTCGCGGGTGATGCGTGAACGCGTTCTTCGCGAGCCCGAACGTCGAGGCGGCGCTCGTCGCGAGCGCGATCGTCGCGGCGCTCTCCGCTGCGATCGGGTACTTCGTCGTGTTGCGCGGCCTCTCGTTCGCGGGACACGCGGTCACGGACATCGGCATGACGGGCGGTGCCGGCGCGATGCTCGCGGGGCTCGATCCGCTCGTCGGTTTGATCGCGTTCTCCGTCGGCGCCGGTGCGGCCGTCGGCGCGTTCGGCGAACGCGCGCGCGAGCGCGACGTCGCGACCGGTCTCGTGCTCGCGTTCGCGCTCGGCGCGGGCGCGCTGTTCCTCCATCTGCAGACGGCGTTCGCGAACGCGCAGACGACGTTGCTCTTCGGGTCGATCTTCGACGTCGCGCCCGCGCTGCTACGCGTCGTCGCCGCGATCGGCGTCGTCGCCCTCGCGGTGTTGACCGCCCTCTATCGGCCGCTGCTCTTCGCGAGCGTCGCGCCCCTCGCGGCGCGGAGCGTCGGCGTGCCCGTGCGAACGCTCGGCTACGCGTTCTTGATCGTCATGGCCGTCGCGGTCGCCGAAACGGCGCAGATCGTCGGCGTCTTGATCGCCACGGCATTGCTCGTCGGTCCGGCGGCGACGGCGATGACGCTCGTGCGCGAACCGTTGCGCGGCATCGCGCTCGCGATGACGATCGGAATCGGCATCAGTTGGCTCTCGATCGCATGCGCGTTCGCGAGCTTCGATCTGTCGCGCGGCGCGCAGAGCTGGCCCGCGAGCTTCTTCGTCGCCGTCATCACCCTCGTCGTCTACGTCGCGGCGCGCGCGTTTCGCGAGCGCAGGGCGTAACGTGCCGGATCTCGCAGCCGGGCTCGCGCATCCGTGGTTGCAGAACGCGCTCTGCGGCGCGGCGATCGTCGCGGTCGTCGCCGCGATCGTCGGCACGTTCGTCGTGATGCGCGGCGCGTCGTTCGCGACGCACGCGCTCTCGCAGATCGGGTTCGCCGGTGCGGCGGGCGCGGTGTATGCCGGCGTCCCGCCGGCGTTCGGCCTCATCGCGTTCTCGCTGCTCGGCGCGTTCGGGCTCGGCGCGCTCTCGTTGCGATCGCGCTCGAGCGACGTACCGACGGCGCTCGTGCTCGTCGCGTCGCTCGGCACGGGCGCGCTCTTCCTCGCGCTCACCGACGACTTCGGCTCGGACGTTACGAGCTTCTTGTTCGGCACGATCGTCGGCGTCGCGCGCGCACAGGTCGCGGTGACGTTCGTGGCCGCGCTCTGCGCGCTCGCGGTGCTCGCCGTCATCGCGCGCCCGCTGCTCTTCGCGACCGTCGCGCGCGATGCGGCGCGCAGCGCGGGCGTCGACGTCGCGGCGCTCGACGTCGTCTTTCTCGTCGTCGTCGGTCTCGCGGCGGCGATCACGGTGCCGATCGTCGGCGCGCTGCTCGTGTTCGCGCTCACGATCGGACCGGCGGCCGCGGCATCGCGCCTGTGCACGCGACCCGCGGCGGCGTTCGCGCTCGCGATCGTCCTCGGCCTGATCGCGGCCGGTTGCGGCGTCGCGCTCGCCTACGAGACGGACTGGCCCGTCGGCTTCTTCATCTCCGCGATCGCGCTGCTCGAATACGTCGTCGCGCGCGCCATCCGGTGAACGGCGTGCTTACGCGAGCTCGAGTTCGCCATGATCGTCGCAGTGCTCGCCGTGCTGGCGATGCACGTGGCCGTCGACGATGTAATCGATGTGCCCGGCATGCGGGATCGCGACGTGTTCGCAACCGACGCCGTGAACGTGATCGACGGCGTGCGACGTGCAATCGTGCGGATCGCAGCGGTGCAGATCGTTCTCGCCGAGCTCGTGCTCGTCGACGTGGTCGCCGTGCGGGTGGTGCAGGTGGCCGTCGTGCACGTAATCGACGTGATCGTCGTGCCGGACCGCGAGATGTCCGCACGCATCGCCGTGAACGTGTTCGTGCCGGTTGTGAACGTGCGTTTCCATATGCTTTCCTCGACCTACGATTGTAGCACCGGCCGACGGCCGCGTCAACGCGCCTTCGGCGAGCAGGCCGCACAGACGCCGTAGAACGTGAGCTCGTGGCCGGACGCCGTGAAGCCGCGCGGCAGCTCGGCGCTCACGCTCGCGCAGCCTTCGAGCTCGTAGACGCGCGCGCACGCCGTGCACGAAAAATGGTGGTGATGGCCCTTGCCCGCGATCTCGTAGAGCGGGCTGCGGCCGGGAACTTCTACGACGGAGAGCCAGCCGTCGTCGAGCAGCGACCGGATCGAGCGGTAGACGGTCGCCATCCCGAGCCCGCGGCTCGCGCGCGCGGCATCGCCGTGCACTTCTTCGGTCGAAAGCGGCCGTCCGGCGCGTTCGAACGCGTCACGGATTGCCTGCTTCTGACGCGTGTTGCGCACGTTACCAGCTCTTTCCACGCGTGCGGGATTCGAGGCGGCTTCGCGCCATCCATCGTGTGAAGCCGGGCCGTGTGCGGTACGCTCCGGACATGCAAACACGACGTCTCGGAACGCAAGGTCTCGCCGTCGGCGAGATCGGCCTCGGCTGCATGGGCATGAGCTACGCCTACGGCACGCCCGACGACGCGGAGTCGATCGCGACGATCCATCGCGCGCTCGAGCTCGGCGTCACGCTGCTCGACACGGCCGAAGTCTACGGACCCTATATGAACGAACGGCTCGTCGGCAAGGCGCTCGCCGGCCGGCGCGACGGCGTCGTCGTCGCGACCAAGTTCGGCTTCCGGTTGCGGCCGAACGAGCCGCGCGGCGTCGACGGCACGCCGGAGAACGTGAAGCGCGTGGCCGACGAGTCGCTGCAACGCCTCGGCATCGACATCATCGACCTGTACTACCAGCATCGCCGCGATCCGAACGTGCCCATCGAAGAGACCGTCGGTGCGATGAAAGAGCTGGTCGAAGCCGGGAAAGTCCGCTACCTCGGCCTCTCCGAAGTCGGCCCCGAGACGTTGCGGCGCGCGCACGCGACGCATCCGATCAGCGCGCTGCAGAGCGAATATTCGCTGTGGGAACGCGGCGTCGAGACGGACGTGTTCCCCGTCTTGCGCGAGCTCGGGATCGGGTTCGTGCCGTACAGCCCGCTCGGCCGCGGCTTCCTGACCGGCTCGTTCGCGCACGGCAACGAGCTCGGCGCCGACGACTGGCGCCGTACCGTGCCGCGCTTCGACGAAGCGAATGCCGCGGACAACGCGCGCGTCGTCGACGTCGTCAAGCGCACCGCGAGCAAACACGCGGCGACCGCGGCGCAGGTCGCGCTCGCATGGGTGCTCGGCCGCGGCGAAGATTTCGTGCCGATCCCCGGCACGAAGCGCCGGACGTCTCTCGAGGAGAACCTCGGCGCCGAACGCGTTCGGCTCGACGAGAACGATCTCGCGGCACTCGACGGCGTGGCGACGCTCGCGAGCGGCGCGCGCTATTCAGAGGAGATGATGACGCTGATCGAGCGCTAGCGCCCGCTACCCGCGCTTCGGCGCTAGCCCGGCGGACGCATCAGGAATGCGGCGATCGCGCGGGCCGCGTCGCGCGCGCCCGCCTCGTCGCGATCGAACGGAAGAAACGTCTCCGGCCGCTCGAGGCTCACGAACGGTAACGGCGACCCGACCATCGACACGAAGCGCGCCGCGGGCCGTTCGTTCGCACGGTCGTAGATCGCGACGAAGCCGCGCGGCGTCTGCCACGTCGGCACGACGAAATAGTGCGCGGCCACCGGGATGCCGGCGCGTTCGTCGCGGCCGGCGCGGCCGACCAGCGCGAAGCGCAAGTCGGGGTTGCTCTCGACGAGCACGGCATCCACGAAACGCGCCCAGGACTCGAACGGCATCGGCCAGCGCAGCCCGGCGTCCTCGTGCCGGCCGGCGGCTTCGCGGTGACGAGCCACCGAGACGGATTTTGCGGCGCCACGGCGCCACAGTGCCTTGCCGCGGCGCTGCATATTCATCGTCTCCGGACATTTGGCTAAAATGAACTAATACCCTGGGACGGAAAGAACGCTCGGTCACACTACCGTGCGAAAGAAGCGCGACACTTACATTCGTGTAAGCAGTGACGCATCTATGTGTCCAAAGACACATACCCATGCCTTAGTGACATGTAACTAAGAAAACTCGACAGCGGACCGATGTGAGTTGCGAGTGAGCATTAGTTCATTCGAACCAATGAGGAACGCTAACGTGTTTTCAGCGCTTTTCGTCGCTCTTTTTTCCGGTTTTCTGTCCTTCGGTCACCACCCCGCCGTCGTTCACGGCCCGGCGCCGTCGCACGCCGTTCGTCCGGCCGACACGACGGGCGGTCCGATCTACTGAAGCATCGCTCGGCGCACCGGCCGTCGGCTCGGTTTCGCCGGCGACTTTGAGCATCAACGAGACGCGATTTCTGACGCCGAAGGTCCGATAGATTCGGATCGTCTGATTGCGCACCGTAAAGATGCTTCGGCCGACCATCTCGGCGATCTCTTTGCTCGTGTATCCCGCGCAGATCAATTCCATGATGCGACGCTCGGCTTTGCCGAGCGTCGCACCGATGGTCGTCCTGTTCGGCTGCGGGGTTTCGGCGATCGCGGAAAGCCACGACTGCGGCGCATCGCGCTTTACGACCGAAAACGCATCCGGAGCGGTCGCGAAGCCGGCTTCGTGCAACGTCGCTTCGACGTAAGCGGCGCGAAAGTGATTGCCGATAGCGCTCCACTGTTGCGCTGCGGAACGAAGGTCGCTCTCCGCAGCCGCGCGGTCTCCGCGCGCGAGCGCGAGTCGTCCGCGAGCGAACGTATGCACGGCTTGCGGATGGAAATCGTGCTCCTTCGCGAGGAGCGCGTCGGTTTTGCCGTCGATCGACCCGGCGACCGTGAATGCTTTCGCCGCCGATGCATAGTCGACGTCGGCTGCGAGAGCCGCAAACAGTACGGCAATCGCGCGCATCTCGATGTCGGCTTCGCCCCAGCCGATCGCCGCGAGGATCGCGCCCGCGGCGTCGAAATGTAGCCGCGCCGCATCGGCGCTTCCCCGGCGCCGGTGGAACGCCCCGAGCTCCGTGTCGACGAGCGCCACGAGCGGGCCGTTCTCCGGAATCGCGCGCGCGTGCATCAGCGACGCAAATGCGGCGGCATCGTTTCCCGCGAGCGCTTGCGCCGTCGCGATGCGGCATTCGATGCCCGTTCGCTGCCGGGCGAGTGCGGGCGCGTCACCGAGCTTCTGCCACTCGCCGACGACCTTCGGTAACAGATCGAGATCGATCGTCTCGACGCAGATCGCCACGAGTCCGTGCAGCGACGTCGCGCGTGCGAATTGATCGTCGTCGTTGACGGCGAGTGCTTCGAGGAACCGGCGCGCCGCCGAAGCGTGACGGTGGCGGCTCGAATCGATCCATCCACGGAGATCGTGCGTCATCGCGCTCACGGCGGCGACGCGCTCCGGCGACCCGTCGCGGAGGATCGCTTCGGCGAGATCGAAGTCGTTCGCGGTCCACGCGGAAAGCGCCGAGTAATAGCATGCGAATGCTTTCGCCGTCGCCGAGGCGCGCGGTGGGAGCTGCGCTTCGAAGATGCGTCGGCTCTTGTCCGGTTGCGTCAAGCGGCGACGCGCCGATTGCGCGAGGACGCTCGCCTCCGAGGCGAGCGATTCGTCTTTCGTGCGCACGGACTCGAACGCCGCCGCGGCCGCCTCGACGCGCTTGAGGCGGAGGTTCGCGCGGCCCGCGAGCAGGACGATCTCGGGATCGCTCGTCTCCGATGCGAGCGCGATCAAATCGTCGTACCGGGCCGTATTCCACAGCGCGCGAGCGCGTTCGTGAAGATCTTCCTGGGCAAACGGCGCGTTGATGCGTCTCGACGCGAGAGATTGAGCCACGGCGGCTCGCTTCAACGGCGGCTTACGCGAACCCCACACTTGCTCGTGTCAGGATAGTTCGACTCGAGCTACGGCGGTCGTGTGCCTCGTTCAGGCGACGGCTGGCTCCCGTCGACTGCAGACCGGAAGCGTCAACGTGAATCGAGACCCGCGTTCGACGTCGCTCTCGATGGCGATCGTTCCGCCGGCGCGTTCGAGCGCCCGTCTGGCAATCGCGAGCCCGAGCCCCGAGCCGTCGACGTCTCGCCTCGTCCCGCGGTAGAAGCGGTCGAAGGCGTGGGCCACCTCATCGGGCGTCATGCCCGGGCCTTCGTCCGCGACCGTCACGACGACCGCTCCGTCGCGACCGCCGACCGAGACGTCGATCGCCCCCGTCGTGTACTTGAGCGCGTTGTCGACGATATTCGTGAGCGCGTGCGTGAAGTCGATCGGATCGATCGCCGCGAGCGGTCCGGCCGGCGCGTCGATACGCACGACTCGCGCGGGCTGCGTGTCGGCGATCGGCGTCACGACGTCTTCGACGAGCCGCCCGACGTCGATCGCCTCCGGCGGCGACGCCCGATCGGGAACGGCGTCCCACCGGTCGAGCAACATCAGTTTCTCGATGAGCGACGCCATGATCTGACTCTGGCGATGCATCGTCTCGAGAATCCGTTCGCGATCGGCCGGCGTGCGCAGTTCGCCTTTGCGCAAGATCGCGATGAAGCCGCGCATCACCGTGAGCGGCGTGCGCAGCTGGTGGCCCGCATCCGCGACGAACTGGCGCATGCGCGCGTTCGCGCGATCGCGTTCGGCGAAGGCGCGTTCCATCTGCGCGATCGCCCCGTTGTACGCGACCGCGAGCGAGCCGAGCGACTCGCGCGCGTCCGCGACGATCGTGGTCGGCACGAGGTCGCCCGCGGCGAATCGCTCGAGCGCCGTCGTCACGTCGACGAGCGGCCGCAAGACTTGACGCGTCAACGCGCGAGCGAGCACGACCGCGACGAGCAACACCACGGCGAGCGCCGCGAGAAACACCGGGACCGCTTGCCGTACGGTGCCGACGAGCGCGACGTCGTTCGCCTTTACGAAAATATCGATGTTGCCGACGTGCGCGCGTTCGATCGTCAGCCCGAATGCGATCGCGAGACCCATCACGAGTTTCGCGAACGTTCCGGTCGCCATCGGTTCGGCTGCGGGTTCGCCGCGCTTGCGGACCGCGATCTTCGGCGCCGAACGCGTCGACGTCGCGTAGACGGCGACGCGCCGCTCCGCGTCGACGAGCAGCACGATCACGGAGTTTCGCGGGTAGCGCGACGCGGCGAACGGTGCCGCCACACGCGCGTCACGCGCCGCTCCCGGCGTGGCGATGCTCGTCGTCACGCGGTCGAGCGTCGCGGTCTGCTCCGCACGCACGGTGCCGACGAACGACGCGAACGCGAACGCGATGCCGCCGATCAAGAGCGCGCCGAGTACGATCGCGATCTCGAGCGTCGTGACGATGAAGAGCCGGCGCCCGAAGGGCGACGTCACACGGGATCCACGCGCAACACGTAGCCGACGCCGCGCAACGTATGGATCAGCTTCACGTGCTCGCCGCTATCGAGCTTCGCGCGCAGGTACGACACGTACGTCTCGACCGTGTTCGGCACGACGTCGCGATCGACGCCCCACACGAGATCGAGGAGCTGCGACCGCGAGAAGACCTGTTCCGGATGACGCACGAACGTCAGCAACAATTCGAATTCGCGCGTCGAGAGATCGATCCGGCGCGACCCGCGGAATACGCTGCGCCGCGACACGTCGACCGTGAGATCGGCGTAGGAGAACGTTTGGCGCAGTTCCATCCGCGGCCGGCGCAGGGCGGAGTGCAGCCGCGCGATCAATTCCTCGAGTTCGAACGGTTTTCCGACGTAGTCGTCGGCACCACGCGAGAGCCCCGCGACTTTCTCCGCCGTCTCCGTTTTCGCGCTGAGCATCACGATCGGGACGTCCGTGAGGCGTCGCAGCGCGGGAAGCAGCGTGAAACCGTCGATCTCCGGCAGCATCACGTCGAGCAAAATCACTTCGGGCGACCACTGCTTGACGGTGCTGAGCGCCATGCGCCCGTCGACGACGCTGCGCACGTTGAAGCCGGCCTGGCCGAGCCCGTATTCGAGAAGATCGCGTATGCCGGCTTCGTCGTCGACGACGAGGACGCGCGCTCCGACCGTATCCATCCCGGGTAGAGTATCCACCTATTCTGTGAGCCGTACGGCCTCTTTCACAGCAACCCTCAAGGACGTGCACGTGCCCCGACGACTACCATGGACCGCGTGATGTTGCGATTACGATCGGCGGCCGTCCGCCCCTGGCAGTGCGCGATCGCACTCGTAGCCGTCGTGCTTTCGAGCTGCGCGCAGCATGCTCCCGAGCCGAAAGCGTCGCCCCCGCCGAGCGTCGCGGTGAGCGTCGCGCGTGAGGGAACCCTCGACCCGTCGCAAAAACTTCCCGGCTTGATCGCACCGTATCAGAGCGTCGCGATCCAATCGGATCTGACCGAGCCGGCCGACGTGGTGAACGTTCAGGAGGGCGATCGCGTCACGAAGGGTGAGGTGCTCGCGCGCCTCGACGTCGCCGATCTCCAAGCGTCGCTGAATGCCGACCTCGCGACGGCGCAGAGCGATGCGGCCAACGCCACGCACACCGTCTTCCAGGGCGGCCTCACGATCGCGCAAAGTCAGGAAAGCGTGAGTTCCGCCGTCGCCGCGGTGCGGCAAGCGCAAGAGACGGAACGCAAGGACGAACTCGATCTGACGCGCTACCGGCAGCTCGTCTCGAGCGGGTACATCTCGCAGCAGCAATACGCGACGCAACTCGCACTCGTCGCGAACGACCGGCAGGCCGTCCGCAGCGCGCAGTCCACGCTCTCGAGCGACCGGGAACAAGTCTCTGCCAACGGCACGCTCACCGGCAACGGCCTGCAATCGTCGTCGGTCGAGCAGGCGCGCGCGACGGAACAGGTCGCGCTCGCGAACGCGCAACAGGTCCGCACGCAGATCGCGAAAGCGACGATCGTCTCGCCGATCGACGGCGTCGTCGTCAATCGCAATCTCAACGTCGGCGAGTATCCCGGCACGCGCCAGATCTTCACGTTGCAGCAGACGGATCCGACGTACGCGATCGTGCGCGGCTCCGGCGCGCAGGTGGCGGACATCCAACGCGGGGCGACCGCGACGGTGATCGCGAGCGATCTGCACGACAGCACCTCGACCGGCACCGTCGCGGGCGTGCTGAGCCAGATCAATCCCGGCTCGACGGACTTCCAAGTGAAGATCCAACTGCCGAATCCCGGCAACCGCCTGCGCGCCGGCATGGCCGTCGTCGGCCGCGTTCGCCTGCCGCCCGCGCGCGGCATCGCGATCCCGGTCACGGCGTTCGTCGACGACAATCACGATTCGATCCTCATCGTCGGTAAGAACGACACGATCGCGACGCAGCACGTCGTCGAGACGATCGACGACGGGAAGAATGCGATCGTGCAAGGCCTCGCGAGCGGCACGCGCGTCGTCTCCGACGGTCAGACGAGCGTCGGCGACGGACAGAAAGTCGCCGTCCGTTGAGCCTGACCCGCCTCTTCGTCCATCGCCCGACGCTCGTCTTCGTTCTCGTTTCGCTGATGCTGTTCGCCGGCATCCTCTCGACGCTCACGATCGTCAAACAACTTTTTCCGAACGTCGACCAGCCGACGGTGAGCATCGCCGTTACGTACAACGGCGCGTCCGTCACCGAAATGCGCGACAACATCGTCGCGCCGATCGAACAGAACCTCGCCGGCACGCAAGATCTACAGACGTTCAGTTCGACGATCCAGCAAGGCCAGGCGACGATCTCAGCCACGTTCACGCTCACGTCGGATCAAGCGACGGACCTGGCGCTCACGCAGAAAGCGCTGCAGGCGGCGGAGCGCGAGTTGCCGACCAACCTGACGCCGCCGACGATCGGCATTCGCGATCCGTCCGAGTCGACGATCGTCACGCTCGGCCTGTTCTCGAAGAAACTCTCAGCCGGTCAATTATCGCTGTACGCCGACAACGTGATCATCCCGCGCATCGAACAGGTCGACGGCGTTTCGTATGCGAGCGTCGGCGGCGACGTGACGCCCGCCTACGAGATCCAGGTCGATCCCAACAAGCTCGTCGCCGACGGTCTCACGCTCGACGACGTGATCTCGACCGTCGCGGCGGACAATCAGCGCGTGCCGGGCGGTATCGCGTACGAACCGAACCGCGAAACCACGATCGACGTCCGCGGCGACATCACGAGCATCGGGACCGTGGCGAATTTGCCGATCTCGGTGACGGGCGCGGCTGCCGCCGCAACGACCGGTGCCGCCGGATCTATCGCCAACGGCGTCGACGCGGGCACGGGCATCAGCGGCCTGCCGGGCGGCATCGATCCGTGGACCGCGAGCAATTCCGTACGACGCATCGCCGACGTCGCGACGACCGTCGCCGGTTTCGAACCGCGACGCCAATACGCGCAGATCAACGGTCAGCCGGGCCTCTTCGTCACCGTCCAAAAAGCATCGGCCTCGAGCGAAGTCGACGCGTCGAACAACGTCATCAAAGCGCTGCCCCAGCTCCGCAAGCAATTCCCCGACGTCGATTTCTCGATCGTGAACGTGCAATCCACGTTCACCGAGCAGCAGATCGATCTCGTCGCGCGCACCTTGCTCGAAGCGATCCTGCTCACCGGCATCGCGATGGTCTTCTTCCTACGCTCGTGGCGGAACGCGATCGTCGTCTGCGTCTCGATTCCGACGTCGCTCGCGATCGCGATCTCGATGATGAAGATGTTCGGTTTCACGCTCGACACGATCTCGCTGCTCGGCATGTCGCTCGTGATCGGCATCCTCGTCGACGACTCGACCGTCGTGCTCGAGAACATCGAACGGCATTTTACCGAACTGCACGCTTCACCGGAACAAGCAGCGATCGAAGGACGCGAGGAGATCGGCGCCGCGGCGATCGTCATCACGCTCGTCGACGTCGTCGTCTTCCTACCGATCGCGTTCATCCAGGGTCAGGTCGGCCGCAATCTCGTCGAGTTCGCGCTCGTCGTCGTCATGTCCACGCTCACGTCGCTCTTCGTGTCGTTCACGGTGACGCCGACGCTCGCCGGCTTGTGGGCGCTCAAATCGCATT
>CAJCIN010000062.1 GCA_903970385.1 Rhodospirillales bacterium
AACACGCTCGGCGGTGCGCTCAACGTGCGCACGCTCGAACCGACGACGCAATCGCACGTGCTCGAACGCTTCACGGGCGGAACGTTCGATACGAACGGCGAGACGCTTCAAGCGACGGGCACGCAGGGCCGGCTCGGATACGCGTTCTCGTTCCATCGCTTGACGTCGGGCGGCGAGCTTTCGAACTACGCGCTTCCGGCGCCCTCGGGCACCGGATCGTCGACCGTCAGCAACGCGCTCGACGCATCGTCGACGATCGCGAAGCTGCGCTACTCGCTCTTCGACGGCGCCGGTTTCATCGGCGTGTCGCTTCGGGATCAAGCGGTGCACCGCGACATCTCGGCGACGACGTCGTCGTACGACGTGACGACGGATACGTATGCGAGCAACGCGGGATCGTCGGTCGCTTCGAGCAACGCCGCGTACGCGCTCGACGCGCAGGCGCCGCTCGGCCGCAAGAACGGCGACGGCATCGCGGACACGACGGCGATCTTCCGCTATCAGACGTCCTTCGTCCGGCAACTCGTGAACGGTCCCGCCGCCGGTTCGTCGCCGTATCTTTTCGACGATCGCGATCTCATCGGCGACACGACGCTCGAGATCGATCACTCGTTGCCGCACGGAACGCTCTCGCTCAAGGCCGCGCTCACGAGCGAGAACCTCGACACGGGCATCGTCACCGGCACGTCGTTCGCCGACACCGATGCCGTGACGCGCCGGCCCGAAGCATCGCTGCGACCGAGCGACGACGACGGCGGCGGCGGGGCGATCGGCCTCGGCGGCCTCGCGCTCGTGACGCGCGAGTCGCTCGCGCAGACGCAACGATCGCTCGGCTTCCGTTATACGCTCGACCCGACGCCGAAGCTCCACTACTCCATCGCCTCGTATTACAGCGACTACAGCACGTTCGGCCACAGCCTCGATCCGCGCGCCGGTTTCGTGTGGACGCCGACCGGCGACACCGTCGTCCGCGCGTCGATCGGCACGTCGTTCGAATCGCCGCAGTTGCTCTCGCTCGTCGTGCCGCCGGCGACGACGTTGTACACGCCGACGAACGGCTACGTCACCGTCGGCAACCCGAACCTCACCGCGGAGCGGGCGACGGAATACGATGCTGGCTACGAGCATCTCTTCCGCATCCCCGATCACGCTCTGCACCTCGGGCTCGATCTCTACCGCACGAACCTGCGCAACGGCATCGCGTCGTACGTCCCCTCGACGCCGTGCGCCCCGAACGCACCGCCGACCTACCTCATCTACTTCGAGAACACGTGCCTCTCGTATCCGGTCAACGTCGCGCGCGGCGTGTACGAGGGCGTCGAGTTGCACGGCGACGTGCAGGTCGCGCGCTTCACGTCGCTCCACGCGAGCTACGGCATCAACAGCGTGTTCACCGAATCCGCGCCGGCGGCCGACAACATCGTGCCCGGTCAGCAAAACCTCGGCGTACCGCTGCACAAGGCCTCGCTCACCCTCTCGCGCGATCCGCGCGGCCAGGGCATCGCGACCTACGCGGGCATCTTGTACGAGGGCGACTACAACGAACTCAATCTGCCGCCGTACGCGACGGTCCGGGCCGGCATCACGTGGCATCTCCACGACTTCGATCTCGGTTTCAACGGCACGAATCTCACGAACGCGTACGACTTCAAGGTGACGCGCGTCAACGGCGGCGTGACCTACGGCGGCCTCACGCCGACCGCGATCGGCGGCGGCTCGCTTCAGACCGACGCCTTCCCGCTCGCCGGGCGGCAGTTCATCCTCTCGCTCACGCACCACGTGTAGCGAGCGGCGCGGCCGGGCGCGACCGGCGTTAAGACCGGCGAGGTGGGAAGACGAAGGATAACTCGTAGGAACACCACCACGCCCGCACGTCCGGAGGCCTCCAATGTCGACACTCTCACGCGCTCGCGCCGCCGGCGCGCTCGCAACCCTCGCGCTCGTCCCGCTCGCTCTCGGATCCGCGGGTGGCGCCGAGCGCGTCGACGGAGGCGACGTCAAGGCGCTGGGCGCGTCGCTCGCGCTCGAACGTGCGGCGATCAAGGCCTACGCCGACGCGCTCGCCGCGAACGTGCTCTCGCCGCCGGTCGCCGCGGTCATCACGCGCTTCTCGAACGAACATGCGGCGCAGCGCGACGCGATCGTCGCCGCGCTGAGCCAAGCCTCGGCGACGGTGCCGACCGACGAAGCCCCGCTCGATGCCGAATCGTTCAAGACCGAGGGCGACGTGCTCGCCTACGCCTACTCGCTCGAGCGCACGATCGCGGGTTCGTACGTCAAGAGCGTCGGACCGTACAAGAATCGCGACTACGCGACCCTCGCCGCATCGATCCTCGGCGTGACGACGACGCACGTCGCGCTGCTCGCCGAAGCCCTGCGCAGCGGCGCGCCGTATCCGGGCGGCCTCGTTACCTAAACCCTACAGCACGAGATCGAGGAACGGCTGGATGTCGGCGCGATCGACTTCCATGCCGACACCGCGCTCGTTGTAGCGCGGATCGTGAAAGTCGGAGCCCGCGGTCATCACGAGCCCGAAATGCGCCGCGACGTTGCGGAAGTGCGCGACCTGATTCGCATCGTGCGTTCCATAGAACGTCTCGATGCCCGCGAGACCGGCGGCGACGAGTTCCGCGACGATCGACTCGTCCTTCAAGCGCCCCGGATGCGCGAGCACCGCGACGCCGCCCGCTTTCGCGACGAGCTCGACCGCTTGATGCGGCAACATGTAACTCGACGGCACGTAACCGGGCTTGCCCGCGACGAGGAGATCGCGGAACGCCGCGTTGACGTCCGCGAAGTATCCGGCGCGGACGAGCGCTCGCGCGACGTGCGGGCGTCCGAGCGCCGTGCCCTCGTGGCCCGCTTCCGCGCGAACCTGGTCGATGCCGAGCGCGTATCCCGCGCGGTCGATCTGCGCGACCATCTTCTCCGCACGGAGCTCGCGCTCGCGGCGGTTCGCGGAAATCGCATCCTCGACGGTCGGCGAGTCGGCGGCGAAACCGAAGCCGAGGACGTGAACCTCGTTTCCCTTATACGTCGTGTTGAGTTCGATGCCGGGGACGACCGTCGCCGTGCCCGCGCTGTCGCCGATCTTCGCGTAGGCGCCGAGCGAATCGTGATCGGTCACGGAGAAGATCTCGACACCGCGTTTGCGCATCGTCGTCGCGAGTTCGACGGGCGAAAGCGTTCCGTCGCTTTCGGTCGTATGAGAATGAAAGTCGACGAGCACGGGCGGCGCTACGACCGTCCGCGAGCTTTGGCCTTCTTCCGCTTCACGAAGTAGACGAGCACGCGCTTCTCCTCGCGGAAGCCGACGAGGCTCCGCTGCTGTGCCGGATCGCGCAGCGCTTCGATCGCGAACTCGACGAGCTCGTCCGCCGAGGCTTCGTCGTCGAACGCATCGTCGTCGGCGGCGGGGCTGCGCAACAGCGTCGCACCGAAGCGATCGCACAGGAGCGCGACGATCATCTGCAGCTCTTCTCGCGAGAAGCTCCGCGCGTCGCGCGTCACCCGCACGAAGCTCGTCGACTCGTCCGCTTCGCAGACGACGCTGAGGCAGTCGGCGCGCTCGCCGACGACGTCGAGGAGCGAGCGAACGTGCTCGCTCACGCCTTCGCGCGTTTCGAGTTCGGTCCGCCGGTCGACGCGCGCGTCGATCGCGAACGCGAGCGTCAGCGTGCCGTCCGTCGGATGCGAGACGATCGTCGCGATCTCCGGGAAGCGCACCAAAAGCGCGACGACCAGCCCGACGGCATCGGACGATTCGCTCGGAAGTCGGGCTTTGGAGAGAGTGCGCATGGGCCTCGCCGGTGGCGGACGATGGGTGATGTGGGGGCCGGGGCGTCCGCGGCCTGGGCCGGGGGCGGGCGGGCTGTGTTCGCAGCGCCTCGCCCGGTCCCTTGGAGGATCGGAGCTCCTCGAAACTGCGGAAGGCGCGCCTAACTCCGGCTCGAAAACGGACGCTCGTGACGTTGCGTAAGCTCTCGGCGTTCGCGCCGTTAGCGGTGCTCGTGGGGTCCGCCATCCATGTCGCGGTCGCCGGTTTCGACCACGCGCCCGGCGGCGGAGCCGCGTTCGAGATCTCCGGCTGGGTCGTGCTCGCCCTGGGCCTCGCCCTCTCCGCGGCGTTCTTCGCAGGCGCGACCGGATCGGCACGCTCCTCTGTCGCGACGAAGGCCGGGCACGCCTACGGGTCGCTCGTGCTCGCCCTCGGCGGCACCGCCGTCTATGCGGCGCTCGAGGTACTGGAAGGCCATCTGCACGCCGGCGGTGCCCTTCGCGCGCTCGCCGTCTCGCTTCCGATCGCCGCCCTCGTCCTCGCGATCGCGCGGCGGGCGGGCGGCTGCGCGACCGTCGCCGGCGCCCGCTTCGCCGCGACCCTCCGCTCGCGGCGCCTCCCCGCCGCATGTCGCGTCGCCGGCTTCCGCCGGCGCACGCTCGTCCCGCGCCACGTGGGCGCGGATGCGCGTCGCGGACGCGCCCCGCCGCTTTTCGCATAGCTCGCCCGCACCGGTTCCCGCCGGTGCCGGCACCGGCTTCCCGCCGGTGCGTTCTCGCTGCGAGCCGCTCGGCTCGGCTATTCGAAAAGGATCGTTCTTACAATGAAACCGTTACTCGCGGCGTGCATCGCCGCGTCGCTTCTCGCCGTGCCGACGCACGTGCTCGCCGACACGACCGGACTCGTGCGCGGCATCGTCAAGGATTCCGGGAAACCGCAAGCGGGCGTCGCGCTCACCCTCACGGGCGAGGGCACGACGCTGCGTGCGTCGTCGGCGGCCGACGGCACCTTCGTGTTCGCTCGCGTCGCCTTCGGGCGCTACACGCTCACGGCGCACCGCGCCGCCGGCGCGGACATCACGCAGATCGTCTCGATCGACAGCGGTTCGGTCGTGGCGATCGCGCTCGATTTCACGCCGCGCGAGATCGGGCGCGTCGCGACGACGAACGTAAAAGGCCCGGGTTCGACGCCCGTGTCGGTCAACTCGATCGGACGCCAGCAACTCTCGGCGCTTCCCGTCAACCAGAGTCTCGACCGCGTCATCGAAACGCTTCCGGGCATCGTGACCTTCTCGTACAACGAGCCCGTCGCGCACGGCTTCCACGGCCTCACCTACGAGATCGACGGCGTGCCGCTGCCGCTCGCCACCACGTCGAACTTCAGCGAGGTCATCGATCCGCGCACGATCGACTCGCTCGAGGTCTTCACGGGCGCCTTCCCCGCCGAGTTCGGCGGCTCGCGACAAGGGGCGGTCGTCAACATCTTGACGCATCGCGCGGATCTCCAAGCACCGGAGACGGGCTCCTTGACGCTCGGCGCCGGTTCGTACGGCGATCTCCAAGCGTCGCTCTCCGAATCGGCGACGATCCTCGGCAACACGCGGCTCTTCTTCAACGCGAACGAGGAGCGAACGAACCGCGGAATCGACGCGCCGACGTTCGTGCCCGTGCACGATGATTCGAATCAATCGAACCAATTCTTGCGCACCGTCACGAGCCTCGGCAAGTTCGATACGCTCGCGTTCGATGCGTCGAACAACGACGCCGCGTTCGCGATCCCGATCAACGACACGTTCAATCCGAACGATCCGCTCACCACGCCGTCGTCGACCGACGACGTGCAGCTCGAGCACGATCAGTTCTTCAACGCCGTCTACACCCACGACGCCGCCGACGGCTCGTCGTACACGCAGATCGCGCCGTGGTATCGCTACGATCGCGTGCGCTACCTCGGCGACGTCGCGAACGATCTCCAAGGCGGCGTCGACGGCCTCGAGCAGGATCGGCACTCCAATTTCGAGGGCCTGCGCATCGACCACTTCCATACGTTCGGCCAGAACGCGATCAAGATCGGGGTCGACGAATCCGTGGAGAATTTCGCGGGCGTCGAATCGATCGCGTACGACACCGATGCGTCGGGCAACCCGATCCCGACGCAGATCTTCAACGACAACTCCGCGCAGCGCGGTTCGCAATTCGGCGCCTACCTCCAAGACAAGTGGACGCCGACCAAGTACGTCTCCGTGCTCGGCGGCCTGCGCTACGATCACTCGACGGGATACGTGAGCGGCGGCCAGCTCAGCCCGCGGATCGAGTTCAACGCGCAGGTCGATCCGCAAGACATCATCCACGCGTATTACGGCCGGCTCTACGCGGCGCCGTTCATCGAGGACACCCGTCGCGAAGCGGACATCCTGACCGGCGTCGGCACGGCCGGCGAGCCCGCGTACACCTTGGCGCCCGAGCACGACTCGTACTACGAGTTCGGGCTCGCGCACACGTTCTCACCCGGCGCGCGGGCCACGCTCAATTTCTGGAAGCGCGACGTGCGAAACGTGCTCGATACGACGCAGCTCGCGAACACGCCGATCTTCGCGGTGTTCAACAACACGATCGGCATCGCGAAGGGCGTCGAAGGCCGGGTGGACGCGACCTACAAGAACGGGGACTCGCTCTTCTTCTCGACGGAGTTCTCGCAGTCGCTCGCCGGCGGCATCTCCGGCAGCACGTTCCTCTTCCCGCCCGCGACGGGTACGGATCCGTCGGACGTGACGCTCTCGCCCGAGGATCACGATCAGACGTTCAACGCGACGTTCGGCTACACGAAGCGTCTCGGAACGGATCGCTCGTATTTCGCGAGCCTCGAGCCGGCGTACGGGACGGGCTATCCCGTCGAATTCGAGAACGGCGACGGGCGTCTACCGCCGCACCTCGTCTGGAACGCGTCGTTCGGACGGGATGCCGGCCGCGGCGAGAAACGGCACCTCGGCATCGACGCGACGTTCGAGAACTTCACGGACACGCGCTACCTGTTGAAGATCAACAACGGCTTCAACACGACGCAGTGGGGCCAAGGATTTCATGCTGATTTGCGCCTTACGGCGCCGTTTTGATCACGCCCGATCTCAAAGCAATCGACCCCGAGCGCGACGCACGTCAAAGAGCCCGCGAGTGCGGGCTCGGGGGGGATCGGGGGGCCGTGCCGCCCCGATGTTAACTAAGGCCCATGAAGGTTAGGGCGGCGTACCAGATTCCTAGGCCGATGCAGATCGCGGAGATGCCGACCGCGACGATGTTTCCTACGAGCGAGTTGCATCGGTCTCCGAGGATCTTCTTGTCGTTCGCCATCACGAGCAAGAAGCCGAGGACGAGCGGCAGCACGAGCGCGTTGCCCGCTTCCACGTAGAGCGTGATGCGGACGAGCGGGAGGTTCGGGACGAGCACGATCGCCGCCGCGGCGACGACGATACATGCGTAGAGGCCGTAGAAACGCTTCGCCTGGCCGAACCGGAGATTGAGGGAGCTCGGCCAGCCGAAGGCCTCGCCGAACGCCCACGACGTCGCGAGCGAGACGACGAACGCGCCGAGCATCGCGGCCCCGATCAATCCGGCTCCGAACACGATGCCCGACGCGCGGCCGGTGAGCGGGATCAGGGCGAGCGCCGCGTGGGCTGCGTCGCTGACGGAGACGTGCCGCACGTAGAGCGTCGCCGCGGTCGTCACGACGATCGAGATCATGATGACCTGCGTGGCGATCGCGCCGAACGCCGTGTCGATGCGCGCGTACTTGAGATCGCGAAGCTTCAGTCCTTTATCGACCGTCGCGCTCTGCTGGTAGAAGATCATCCACGGCATGATGACCGCGCCGATGTTGCTCGCGACGAGCAGCAGATACGTGCGATCGCCGAGCGGTTGCGAACCGAAGATCCCGTCGCGGACGATCGAGCCGGCCGACGGATGCGCGGCGAATGCGGCGGGGATGAAGAGCAGCTCGAGGAGGCAGAGACCGAGCGCGATCACTTCCGCACGGCGATACGCGCCCGTCAGCGATACCGCGATCAACACGGCCGCGGCCGCGACGATCATGAGCGCCGGATTCACGCCGAAGATCAACGCGGCGCCGGCGATGCCGATGAACTCCGTCACGAGCGCCGCGAGGTTCGTGATCAGCATCGTGCCGAGCGAGACCCAGCACCAGAAGGAGCCGTAGTTCTCGCGGATCAACTGCGCGTGGCCCTTGCCCGTCGCCGTGCCGAGTCGCACCGTCATCTCCTGGACGACGTAGAGCGGCACGATCAGCAACAGCTG
>CAJCIN010000063.1 GCA_903970385.1 Rhodospirillales bacterium
TACAAAGATTACGACGTAATGATGTTCGACGTGCTCGGCGACGTCGTGTGCGGCGGCTTCTCCGCGCCGCTCCAACATTCCGAACAAGTGATCATCGTCGCGACGAACGATTTCGACTCGATCTTCGCCGCCAACCGGATCGCGACCGCGATCGGCATCAAGCAGAAGACCGGCGGCGGAACGCTCGCGGGCCTCGTGGCGAATCGTGCATCGAACGCCGAACTCGTCGGCCCTTTCGCCGAGCGCATCGGCTCCGTGTGCCTGACGTGCATTCCCGAGAACGACGGCGTCCGCAAATCGCGGCTTACCGCGCAGACGGTCTTCGAGATGGACACGACGGGTGCGCTCGGCGCGCCGTGGATGGATCTCGCGAAGCGCATGCTCGTCGGCCTCCCGCTCACGATCCCGACGCCGATCCCCGAACGCGAACTCTTCTCGCAACTCGGCGCGGACTACGTACGCGCGGCGGATATCCCGGCCCCGGCGATGGCGGTTTAACTCAGCGCCGATACATCTCGAGGCCCATCTCGGCCGTGAGGTTTTGTATCTCGACCGTGTGATCGTCGAGCGTGATGTTCGTCGTCTTGCCCGGCTCGATGGTGAACGTCGTGCCGAGTTTCTCGATTGCAGCGAGAAGTCTCTGGTTGCGCCAACGCCCATCGCGGTCGACCCACGTCAGTTCGTCATTGATTCCGGCAACCGCCGTATAGACTCCGGGGCGAAGCTGAGCCGAGGACGAGCCCTCGCTCAGCGCGCCGTCGCTATCGAAGAGTACGATTTTCTCTTTCGTCGCCGTTGCTTCGGGCAATTGAGCCTGCATGACCCCCGAATCGAAACGCTGCGTAATTCGAACGTCGTTCTCGCCGGGATGCAAGTCGACGAAACCGGCCGGTTGAAATACATTATCGATCGTCAGCGCAGACGTGTACTGGACTTCTTTTCCGCTCGCTGCCCTAAGGGTGTAGATTCCGGGCGGGACATCGTGAATCACGAAAGACCCGCTCGGCACATCGAATCGACCGCACTGACCGTTGTTCCTCAGGCCGATCGAGTATCGTTCGCCTTTAGAAGGCGATGACGTTAGATCGTGCGCCGTGCGAATCTCAATGATACGTCCGACGATGTCGGCAGCGGGCCGAGGCTCGACCCTGAGATTTCGTACGTCTTGCGTGACGACGATCTCTTGATCGACATCGTGTCGGTCCAACGGGAAGCACGGTCCCGAGAAGGTTCGAATAAGGGGTGCCTCGAGCATGAGACGGTAGCGGCCGGGCGGCACGCCATCGAATGCAAACGTGCCCGTCCTCGGATCGAACGGATGATGCCCTCCAAACCCTGGGGCCGGCTCCTTTTCAAGCGAATACAACTCCCACTCGAGCTTGCGCGTCTCTCGCGGCAGGCGGTGGGCTAACGAGCCTTCGAGATGGTATCGCGGACCGTCATATGCCGGCTTCGGAGGCTTATCGACGAGTTGGATCACGTACGAACACGCGTCGGAGATGTCGTTTGATAGAAATGGTATCGGAGTCGACTCGTCGTTACCAGCGCCGTCGTTCCAAAAAGCTTGGATCGAACTCGGTTCCGAGAACGCACCGATAACGTAGTAACCACGCGTAAGCCGCGTAAAACGAAAAATTCCGTCACGATCGGTCGTCGTATTGCCTCCGTCCGCGGCGTCGTCCCTATCGTTGCCGCCCATCCGCATAAACGATCGCGCTGCATCCGTCTTCCACGCACTCACCTGAACGTTCACGGCCGGTCGCCCGGCGAGGTCGAGAACTTTACCGCAGAGCATTGGACGCGCTTGGACGTGGATCGTTAGCTCGCGAGCGCTGTCTCGAGCGCCGAGATCGAGAGCGCGGCCCGCGAGCTCGGGGCCGGACGCTCCCCAGGCTGCGCCGAGAACTCCCTCGCCGCCGGCGTCGAGAACGTAGATGCCGGGCTCCACGTCGGAGAAGTGAAAGCGTCCATCCGCTCCCGAGTGCGTGCGTCGCGCTTCTTGCGACGCCGAATTCGGTATCGAGCCTACGTAGCGAAGCGTCACCCGCACGTTTGCGAGCGGTCGCGCCGGCCCATCCAGCACGAGACGTCCGCTCACATCGGCAGCTCGCGCCACGCCGGCAAGTGCGACGAAAAGTACGGACAACGAAATGCAGACCGCACCAAGAGCAGTTGTAATCGGGCGTCGATGCACGCCTAGTATCGGACCTCTCGCAGCCGGACGTTGATGCGGCCGGCGCGATACCCTCCGCCGTGATGCGCTGTTCGCACGCGTACGCGTGTTCCGGAGTGCCGAGCGCTGCGGCTTCGCGGGCTGCAACGGCGATGTCCCGCTCCTTCGGGAGCATGGCATCCAGCGGCTCGCCAAAGGCGCTGCGGTCGACCCGGCCGGCTGTAAGTTCGTCGAAAACGCCCGAGCCCGTGTCTCGATCGCAGCATCCACCGCGATCGGCGCAGGCTCTTCACCACGCTTTCACATCGCCGCATCACTGGTGGAAGTAGAAATACGCCTTCGAGTTCGCGTAGTCAAAGGTGAGGTCGAAAAGGTGCAGCAGGTCGGGGCCGAGGGCGCCGTCGGTGCCGTCGTCGTATGCGCCGCGTTGCGTGATGAGAAAACCGAGGTAATCGTGGAACGTCACGCCGCCGAGCGCGACGCGGGCGAACTGATACGGTTTCGTCGCGAGCTCTCCGCCGATACCCATAAGACGGATGTTCCGCTTGTACTCGCCGCCGCCGCCTTCGTCGTGCATCGCCGCCGGATGTCGCCGCGCGAACTGGTTGAAGAGCAGAAGCGAACTATAGCCGCCCGTGTCGATCAGGAAGCGATCGCCGGTCGCGCCGTTGACGTCGAGCGACACGAGCGGCGCCCCGTCGCCGAGACGCAGATCCGTGACGAATCCGTCGCCGGCCGCCGGGGGAACGAAGACGCCCGGTGCGAACGCGGTCGCCGTTCCGTCGTAGTAGTCGAGCTTTAGCGCCATCGCATCGATGAAGTCGAAGCCGAGCAATCCGACGGCGCGAAAATCATGCATGTCCGACGGCTCGTCTATTTTCGGAGCGGTGAAGACGACGACGTTTCGCATCGTCAGATCGCCGACGCGCATCAGCGGTACGATCGCGGACGATTCCTGAAAAGCGCCGGCGTTGAAATCGTTCGTTTCGGTTCCGAATTTCGCGAGACCGAGTTCTTGAGCGACGCCTTCCTCGAGGACGATGCCGGATGCGCCGGAGTCGATCAACATGTCGAGCCCGCGACCGCCGATCTGCACGCGGACGACGAATTTGCCATGGTCCTCGCGAACCGGTAACGCGACGATCGTCTTACCCGCCGGAAATTCCACGAGCTGCCGCGACGGGGCCGGGATCGCGACGTCGCCGTCGCTTACACCGCCGACCGACACGTCGGCCAGGCGAACGTCTTCGTCGTCCTCCGAACGGCCATTTTTCGACGTCACGTGAAATGCAAACGTATGTCCCGCGACCTTGCGGAAGCCGTCGTACGTCGTGACGGTCGTCGTCGCGGCGCGTATGCGATCTTCCCGAACGACGTTCCAAGTGCCGGCCGCCACGTACAGCTTCGTACCGCGTCCGAGTGAATCGAGCGATGAGAGAAGATAGCCGTCGACCGGCTCCGCTATCCGCCGGCTCGTCGTGGCAATGACCTCGCCCTCCGCATTCGTTGGGTCGGGCGCATCGGGGAGGATCTCACCATTCGCGTTCTGATGCCATCGCTTGTCATGATACTCGCCGGACGACGTCGTGACCGGGCCTTCCGTGACGGTCTCGCGATAGTCGTCGTGAAGAAAGGCGGTCACGGCGTGTTTCCGTGTTGCGGGAAGCACGGTGTCGATCGTCTCGCGGTAATTCTCGAGCGGCGGCCCTTTCGCGATGCGGACGTGCTCGCGGATCTGCGCGACCGTCATGCCGTCATCCGCCGCGGCGGGCGTCGACGCCATGGCAGATAACAGATAGAGCATCGCAAACACGAAACGCCGATCCATACTCAAATGCGTTCGCGCCTTTCGCATGAATTTCCTGAAAAAATTTAGTTCATTTTGCTCAACGTCGTTCTAAGGTCGAGTTCGCAATGTTTCGCTTGGACGTTTAACGACGACGTAATCTCTTTTTACAGCAGGCATCTACTGCGTCGTAAACGAGCCGATGAGTTCTTGACGCGGCGATTGAGTGCCTGTGCAACTTTCCTTAAGCAGTACTCGTGCGTAGACGGCGTATGTGGTATTTGCTGTCAGGACCGGCAATGCGACGGCATCGTAAACAATCGTGCCCGGATACGGCGTGGCGATCGGACTTGGAAGCGGAGATGGAACGACCGTCGGCGTGGTCGTGAGTGCTTCCGCACTACCTGCCTGTAGCGTAATCGATGGCTGGCTCCCACCGACGGAAATCAGGTCGGTGACGTCGTCGGGTACGCGGCTCGCGCCGGGAACGGGGAACACCATTTGCACGACCGGAGAGCTGAAAGTGCAAGCAACGGATGAATCACTCGCGCATCCGATCGCCGATAACATCAAGCACGCGGATACGGGGCGAAACAACGCCATCGACTTCAGATAACGTAACACGGCTTCTCCGTCAATTTCCGGTCGTAAAAGATCCGGACGACGAGAACGGCGCCGTGCACTTGCCTGTCGAAAGCGTCTTAAATTGGATCGAGTATGTAGTGTTCGACGAAAGCGGCGGATACGCAACGCCGTACAACGTGGTCGACGGAGCGAAGGACGCGGCTGGGCTCGGGATCGGCGACGGAGCCGCCACGAATGGTCCGAGCGCGATCGGCGTCTCCGAGCTATTCGGAATCAACTCCGTCGTCACATTTGCGGAATTCAGCGAGTCGCCGAAAATGAGATCGCCCGAACTCGTTGGCACGCCGGTCGCTCCAGGAATCGGAAAGATCAACCTAGGCCCGACGAAGGCGAGGTCCGGACACAGGATCCCATTGTCCTTTGAGGCGCATGCACTTAGCACTAGGGCTGCCGCAGCAATTCCAAAGACGACACTGCCTAAAGAGTAGCTAGTTTTATAGCTCATACAGGCTATCTAACCACCTCTTGGTCGCTGTGGCAAGGCCCTCGTCGCAATCGGGCTTCAATCAACCGCGTCCACTCGCGCGGGCGAGCAACGCCGGTCGCGATCGCACTCCGAAGGCTTTGAAGATGACTTTGATGTGATTCCGCACCGTAAACTCGCTGCGCTTCTGCTGCTCGGCAATCTCGGCGGTCGACTTTCCAAGCACGAGAAGCTCGTACACGGCGCGTTGCGCCTTGGTCAGCGATGCGATCTCTTGCGGCACGGACGTCTCCGCCGTCTGCAACCGGACCGACGCCGCATCCGCAACGGCGAGCCAGCTCTGCCCGTAGTGCGCGAGCTTCCTTGCCGCTCGTTCCCGCCAACTCGCGTCACCGGTCGCACGTGCGAGTGCGAGCGCCGCACGGCCCGCGCGCCAATCGTACCCGATCGCGTCGTATACGGCAAACGAGTCACGCAATAAGCGCTGTGCTTCGGCAAGCTCGCCGAGGGCGAGTTGCACGATTCCGAAGGCGTACGATTCTTGCGCGCCGACTCGCCGGTCGTCACGCGACGCGAGCGTCGCCGCGAAACGCGTCCCCGCATCCTTGTACCGAGCGACATACGCCAGTGCGAGCGACGCATCGATCGGAGCGAACAGCTCCGCAAGGTCGAGTAAAGCGAAGCTCTCCTCGCCGTCAAGCGCCCGCCAATGAACGCGGCCGGCGAGGTCGTGAGCTTCGCTCAGCTCTTGTTCGGCCCAACGACGCTCCTGCAACACGGTTGCGAGGTAGGCACGGTCGGTCGTCGCCGTCACGATCCAACCTTCGCTCGGTGCGATCGCAGTAGCGTTCTTCAGCAACCTAAAAGCGTTGAAATAATCGCCGTCGAGGGCGTGGCGCCACGCGAGGGCACGCATCAACGTGAACTGTAAGCCGGCGAGATCGCGCGTCCATGGCACGCGAGACATTGCTCGACGAGCAGCATCGCGCAGAGCCGTACCGGGCAGTTCTCGAGCGAGGAATCCGAGTTGCGTTCCGATCACGGCCCACGGCAAGACCGGAGGAGATGACAGACGGCCGAGTACGTCGAGAGCTTCGAGGAGGATCGCGCCTTGTTCCGTCACTTTGCCTCGAGCGGCCGCGATCGCGCCGCGAGCGACGTATGCCTCGAGAAGCAGTTCGTCGGAGAGGGACGGGAACACGCGCGTAAGTTCTCGATCTGCAACATCGAGTTTTCGCGAAATCCACGCGACGGTCGAACGTTGGTAGCCGATCTCCGCCGCGAGCGAGGGCGCGCCGGCAGCGAATGTCTCGGCGGACTCGAGCTTTGCGAGGGCGGCCTTCTCATCGCCGAGACGGGCGTATCCAACGCCGAGCAACATCTCGGCTTCGGCGCGCTCTGATTTCGTTCGGAACCGGGCAGACGCGCCTGCGAGAAACGAAACGCCGGTGGCCGGATCCGTTTTGAGGTGGATGCGAGCGCGGAGAAGCGCGGCTTTGCCGACGTCGCCGCGGGCGGCGGTACCTGAGAGTCGATCGAGGATCTCGGCTGCATCGAGAAACCGCGCCTCGCGGTACGCGCTCACGGCGGCCGTCAGGTCCACGGTCGGAGAACGTCGCGGTTGCCTAGCCACACCTGCGGATTCCAGGAAAATCCATTAGCCCCCTTTGGCTACGATTCATAGCCAAAAGGCATGGATGCCTACCGGTACGCGCGAAACGCTCGGGCATGCTTCGGAAGATCTGGTTCGCCTGTTGGCTGGGATCGATCTCGATCGCAGTGAGCGATTGCGGTAACGGCGGCATTGTCCCGAACACTGTGGCTCCGGTCGCAACGTGCGCGAGCCCAAACCCAAGCGCCAGTGCGCGAGCGACCTCGGGCCCGAGCCCTGAACCGACGCCATCTTCCGCATCGACCCCGTGCTCAACGGCTCAATAACGGATGAAATACGCTTTCGCGTGGCCGTAGTCGAGCGTCACGTCGAAATAGCGGAGGAAGTCCGGGCCGACGATGCCGTCCGCACTCCCGTCGTACGCTCCGTGCTGCGTGACCGCGTACGTCAGAAAGTCGTGGAAGGCGATCGGTCCGAAGTCGACGCGCGGTAACTGATACGGCTTCACGGCGAACGCGCCGCCGATGCCGTTCAACTGAACGTTGCGCATCGCGCCGCCGCCGCCTTCGTCGACGAGGGCGGCCGAATTGCGTCGAACGAAGCGGTCGAAGAACACGAGCGACCCGAAGCCGCCCGTGTCCATCACGAAACGTTCGCCGACGGCGCCGTCGACGCCGACCGAGATCATCGGTTGTCCGTTGCCGACGCGGAGATCGAGCGTGAAGTCGTCCGGGCTCGTCGATGCCGCGAACGATTGCGGCGCATACGCGGTCGCCGTTTGATTACGGTAGTCGAGTTCGAGCACGATCGCGTCGATGAAATCGAAGCCGAGCAGCCCGACGGCACGATACTCGCCGAATTGCCCGGTCACGCCGACGCTCGGTACCGTGTTGATCGCGACGTCGTGCATCTCGAGATCGCCGACGCTCATCTCGGGAACGATCGCGGACGTGGAGCGGAACCGGCCCGAGTTCACGCCGTTGGACTCGCTGCCGAACTCTTGCAATCCGAGTTGCTTCGCGACGCCCTCCTCGATCACGATCCCGGCGGCGCCCGAGTCGAGCACCATGTTGAGCGCGCGCGTGCCCACGTTCACCGTCACGATGAACTTCCCGCGATCCTCGCGGACCGGCAACTTGACCGAGGTCTCGCCCGACGGAAATTCGACGAACGCGCGACGGGCCGGCGGAATGACCAGTTCCGACTCGGCCACCGGCTCGCTTCGGATCTCCGCGATGCGCGTGTCGCAATCGTTCTCGGCGTGCCCGTCGGACGTGAAATCGTGGAACGGGAACACGTGACCCCCGATCGACCGGAAGTCTTCGTACGTCGTGACCGTGATGCCCGACGCCCGGATCGACTCGGTGCGAACCTCGTGCCAGGTCGCGGCTTCGACGTAGCGCTTCGTGCCGTAACCCGCGCGATCGAGCGACGATACGACGTAGCCGTCGACGGGCGTCGTCACCCGTCGGACCGACGTCGTGTAGGATTCGGGCGCGACGAGACCCGGATCCGGCGGCGCGAGAATCGTCTCGCCGTTCGCGTTCTGCCGCCATCGCTGACCGTGGTACACGCCGCTCGCCGTATGTAGCGGCCCCGCATCCGTCGTCTCACGATAGTCCGCGCCGGCGGCGACGACCACGGAGTGCCGGCGGAGGCCGAACGCCGTCTCGTCGAGCGTCTCACGATAGCTCGCGAGCGGCGGGCCCACGACGGCGAGCACGTGCTCGCGGATCTTGTCGGCACTCGGAACGTCGTCGGCCGCCGGCGCCGGCGACGCGGACCCGACCCACGCGACGACGATGGCCGCGCTCGCAAGTCGACGGATCATGGCCGCGCCTTC
>CAJCIN010000064.1 GCA_903970385.1 Rhodospirillales bacterium
TGCAGCGTGAGCGGGGTTCGCCCGCCACGCGCGAGACCTCCGATCAACGCGCCGGCCGTCGAATCGAGATTCGCGGTCGGCGCCGCGTCGCCACCCTCGACGAGATCGAGCATCGCGGCGAGTTGTCCGTTCAGCGCCCGATAGCGTTTCGCCGTCGCGGCGTCTTTCGTACGTGAGGCGAGGTCGTACGTGCGCGTCATCGCGGCCGCGATGCGCGACGCGAGGGCGTACTGCGCGACGATCGCGCTGCGCGGAGCCGTCACGCGCGGATCCATCGCGACGACGAGACGTTGCGAATACGTGTGACCGCAGGCGATGAGGTGGACCGTGAACGTTCCCGGCGTGACGAGCACGCCGTCCGGAACGCGCGGCGTATCGTGCACGATCGCCGAGATCGGATACGTGTGCTCGAACGCGGGCGGCGCCGTCTCGTGCAGATCCCACACGAAGCGGTGCGTGCCCGGCAGCGCGCTCGGTCGCCGCGTCGGGCGCACCCAGTACGTCGGCACGTCGATCTCCGGATCGATCGCTTCGTCCGGATCGTCGCTCGCGAAGGTGCGGATGCGACGGCCGCGGTCGTCGTCGATCGCGATCGTCACGCGGCCCGTCGAACCGGCGGGAAGCGTGTAGTCGACGATCGCGCCGTCGGGCGGATTCTCGCCGACCGGCTCGTCGGGCGGCAGCGGCGTGTCGGTGTACGTGTCGCGTCGAACGCGATACGTGCGGGCCGGCGCGTAGAGATGCGCGCTCGCGGCGGGCACCCGACGCGCGGCCCACTCGCGCAGCGGCGCGACGTCGTCCAAGATCCAGAACGACCGGCCGTGCGTGCCGGCGATGAGATCGTCGCCGTGCACGACGAGATCGCGGATCGACGTGACGGGGAGATCGTTGCGCAGCGATTGCCAATCGTCGCCGTCGTCGAACGACACGTACGCGGTCTTCTCGGTGCCGGCGAACAAGAGCCCGCGACGGACGGGATCTTCGCGAATCGCGTTCATCGGTTCGTCGCCCGGAATGCCGCGCACGATCGCTTGCCACGACTTCCCGCCGTCGTGCGTCCGGTACGCGTACGGATGCAGATCGTCGAGCCGCTGACGGCTCACCGAAACGTACGCCGTGAGCGGATCGGCATGCGACGCGTCGATCTGCGTCACGCGACTCCACGGTCCGAGTGCGGGCGGCGTCACGTCGTGCCACGTCTTCGCGCCGTCGCGCGTGAGCCATACGAGACCGTCGTCGGTGCCGGCCCAGATCGTCTTGCTCTCGACGTACGACGGCGCGAGGCTGTAGATGACGCCGCGATGCTTGCCGTTCTTCGGATCGCCGGACGCGAAGCGCGCGAGCGTCGCCGGCTCGCCGGGATTCGCGCGCGTGAGATCGGGGCTGATCTTCGACCACGTCTGGCCGCCGTCGCGCGTCGCGAAGACGACGTTGAGGCCGAGATACAGCGTGTTGCCGTCGACGCGATCCCACACGAGCGGATTGGTGCGATCGAAGCGGTACGTCTTACGGTCGTACGTCGGCGAGACGTCGCGCGTCTGCCCCGTGCGCTCGTCGTAGACCGTCGTCTTGCCGCCGTAGATCAGCCACGGATGATGCGGGTCGGGCGCGACGTAGCCGTACTCTTCCGTGCCGACGGGATGGAATTCGCGAAACGTGATCGCGCCGTCGTTGCCGCGGCTCGTGACCTCGGCGCTGCCGCTCTCCTGTTGACCGCCGAAGACGCGGTACGGAAAACGATCGTCCGCGATGACGTGGTAGAACTGCGCCGTCGGCTGGTTGTACCACGAGCTCCACGTGGTGCCGCCGTCGATCGAGACGGTCGCGCCCTGATCGACGCCGAGCGCGATCGTTTGCGAATCGTTCGGATCGATCCACACGGTGTGGTAGTCGTCGCCGCCCGGCGCGCCCTTGATGCCGACCCACGTCGTGCCGCCGTCGCGCGAGCGATACGTCGTCGTGTTCGCGGAATAGACTTCGTCCGGGTCGTGCGGATCCGCGGTGATGCCCGCGAAATCTTCCGTGCGCCCGCACACGCGCTCTTCCTCGTTCGTCTGCCGCCACGACGCGCCGGCATCGTCGGAGCGGTACACGCCGCAGCCGTCCGGTTTCTCGACGAGCGCGTAGATGCGTGACGGCTGCGCGGGCGACACCGAGATGCCGATGCGACCGACGAGCGGCGGCAAGCCGTTCGCGAGCTTCGCCCACGTCGCGCCGCCGTCCGTCGACTTGAAGAGGCCGCCGCGATCGTAGAGTTCGTAGACCTGCGTGAGATTCCACGGACCGTTGCGCGATGCCCAAAGCGACGCATACACGACGTTCGGGTGCGCGGGGTCGATCGCGACCGCGACCGCGCCGACGTCGCCGCTCTCGTCGCCGAGCACGCGCGCGAACGTCGCGCCGCCGTCGAGCGAACGGTACAGCCCGCGCTCCGGGTTCGGGCCGAACGGGTGCCCGACGGCCGCGACGAACAGACGTTTCGAATCGTGCGGGTCGACCGCGATCGCTTGGATCTGCTGCGCGTCGCGAAGACCCTCGTGCACCCACGTCGTGCCCGCGTCGCGCGACACGTAGATCCCGTCGCCGGTGGAGAGATCCGGGCGACGTAGTCCCTCGCCGCTGCCGACGTACACGACGTTCGGATCCGACGGTGCGACGGCGAGCGCGCCGATCGACCCCGTATCTTGCGCGTCGAAGATCGGCTGCCAGGTACGCGCGCCGTCGACCGTCTTCCAGACGCCGCCGTCGTTCGGCGCCATGTAGAACGTGCCGGGTTTCCCGGGAACGCCCGCGATCGCGACGGTCCGGCCGCCGCGGAACGGCCCGATGTTCCGCCAGTGCAACGCCGCGGTGGGGGCGGACGCGTCGACTGCCGGCGCCGCGCCCGCGGGCGTCCCGCACGCGGCAGAGAGCGCGGCGACGCCGAGCGCGCGAGCGATACGTTGGAACATCGAGTCACCACCTAGAGCGAAGCCAGAGCGGCACGCTTCATGGGGTGACGTCGGAAATGCTCCCGAACGCCCGGATTTCTAGACCGTCAGGCGCTCCGCGATCGCCCGGGCCAAGACGTCGGGCTTCGTGTCCGGGCCGTCGAAGTCGAACGCCAGCTTATCGCCGCCGTCGAAGAAGATCTTGGCCGTCACGCCGTCGTCGGCGAGGGCCGCCACCGCCGTCCCGCGAGCGCTACGCCAGACCGCGCCGTCCCACGACAGCTCCTCGGTCTGAACCTCGCGCCCGAGGCGCTGCCGGACCGATGCATTGACCTCATCGATCCATTTGTCGAATGTCATACGAACTCCAGGTTGTTTGTGCATTTGTCTAACACCCGGCGTCGAGCATACGTTGCCGCTCCGACAAAAGCAAGCGGCAAACGGTCGCGGAGCGGCCAAAACGTGCTAAAGCGCACACGTCGGCCGGACGACAACGTCTACATGCCGATCATCGTGGATTTTCCGACCCGCATCGCGATCGTCGCCAAGGCGGCGGTGCCGGCGCCGGCCTCGTCCGCGAGCGCGGCCGCCTCCGGAAGCTGCAGCGTTCCGGATAGCGACGCGCGCATCGACCGGCTCGTCCTCCCGACCTATACGGAAGCCATGAAGCAGCGGCACAAGGCGGGCGTCGTCGACGTCGCCGTCTACCTGCAGCCGAACGGCAGCATCGAGAAGGCGCTCGTGACGCACTCGTCCGGCGACGCGCTCCTCGATGCGGCGACCTACGCGGCCGCCATGCAAACGACGTACACGCCCGAAGTCCGCGGCTGCACGTATCTGGCCGGCTCGTACGACTTCCGCGCGCGCTATCGTGCCTATCCGTCGTCGGGACCGGCGTCGACCCCGACCGGGCAGCCCGCGTTCGCGCCGTTGCCCGAGAAGACGTTCGGGCCGGTCCCCTACGCGTCCGACGCGGCGTTCGCGTCGCCCGTGCCGGCCGCCTCGCCCAAGCCTCACTGACTCGCGACGCCTCGCTGCTGACAGACGTGCGACAATGCACGATTCGTCGCGCGCCCGCGCGGGCGTAGATTCGCTGTCGATATTCTACGGGAACGCATGAGCGCACAACGCGGGAGAACGCCCCGCTTCGTCATCTGGCAATTGGGCGCGAGCGCCCTCGTACTCGCGCTACTTTTCGTCGTGCCGATCGCCATGCTGCTCGATCAGCAGGCGGCGCAGCGGGTGAACGACGGCGCGTTCGGAGCGCAGGTGCTCGCGCTGCAGCAGATCTCGCGCCAGACGGAAGCGATCGTCCGCGCCGGACCGTCCGCCGGGAGCGTCCGGCGTCTCCGCGTGCTCGTGCGGCGCGCGCGGGCGAACGAGCGTCGCGTCATCACCGAGGTCGCGCCGCAGTCACGCCACGCGTTCGCCCGCGATTTCGAGAACTACGTCGACGGGGCGCTCCGCATCGCGGCGATCCCGAACGGCGCGCTCTACCGGCGGATGCTCGATCGCGAGATGGACATGCTGCAGACCCTCGCGACCGCGGAACAGCAGCATTTCGCGCGAGGGGAGAAGCGGAGCCGATTCATCTTCGTCCTCATCGCGTGCGGCGTGGCCGCTCTCGTCGCGTTACTCGTTTCGGGATGGCGCGCGCTCTACAAGGCGTCGTGGACCGAGGATCGCCTCCGCGAACGCGTCGCGGACGCGAACGAGGACGACGTGCAGCTCGCGCGCATGGAGGAGCTGTACCTGATCATCGCGTCCGCCGGGCCGGAGCCGGCGGTGCAGATGCAACGCGCGCTCGCGTTCGCGAGTCAGTCGCTCTCGTACGAGTGGGCCGCGACGGTCGAATGGTCGGACGGCGAGGACGCCCGCGTGTCGGCCGTCCTCGGAGACTACGTTCCGTCCCTCGGCGGCTGCAAGCTCGAGAAAGCGGTCGCGCTCGAATCGAGCCGGCTCGGGCGGCCGGTCACGTTTCGCATCGATCGCTTACCCCCGGCGCTCGCGCCGCTCCTCGGCGCGCAGCGCCCGTTTCCGTGGCGTCACTGCGTGGCGTACACGTTTCCGGGCGATAACCGCGACGGCGTGCCGCATTGCGCCCTCTTTCTCGGCGCGCGCGCCGCGCGGCCCGACACGCTCTCGAACGCCGACCGCCAACTCTTGCGCCTCGTCGGTACCCTCGTCTCGGCGTCGAGCCGGAACGCGCGGCATCAGAAGCGGCTCGACGATCTCGCGTTCGCCGACGCGCTCACGGGGCTGCCGAATCGCGCGCACCTGAACGAGCAACTCGAAGAGGCGATCGAAAACGCCGACCGTTCCGGCCGGTCGTTCGCCATCCACTACGTCGATCTCGACGGCTTCAAGAGCGTCAACGATCAAGACGGTCACGCGGTCGGCGACGAAGTCCTCAAAGTCGCCGCCATGCGCATGGCCAAGGTCTTGCGCCAAGAGGAAACGATCGCCCGGATCGGCGGCGACGAGTTCGTCGTCTTGCAGACGTCCGCCGATTCGCCGCACGATGCGGCCGAGGTCGCGCAACGGATCATCGAGCGACTCTCGCGGCCGTTCGTCGTCGGCGGCCGGAAGTACACCATCGGCGGCAGCGTCGGGATCGCGATGTATCCCGAGAACGGCCTCACGGCGACGGATCTCTTGCGCCACGCGGACATGGCGCTCTACGCGAGTAAGCGCGGTGGTAAAGGCCGCGCTAGTTTCTTCTCGGCCGCACCGCCCACGCAGGACGGCACGAGCAACGTCGCCTGACGGCGACGCCGCGGGATCTACATCGGGTAGATCGGGATCTTCACCATCGGCTCGATCGGGATGTTGACCGACGGCGCCATCGGGTAGATCGGAATCTTGATCATCGGCTCGATCGGGATGTTGACGGCGCGCCTCACCGACATCGGTTCGATCGGGATGTTGACCGCGGGCTTCATCGGCTCGATGGGAATCGTCACCGCCGGCTTCATCGGCTCGATCGGGATGTTGACCGCCGGAAGATGCAGCGCTCCGAAGAGCGACGACAAAAACGCGGACAACGTGAAGAAGGCGACCAACATGGTAGTGACGGCTCCCAGAATCGTAAGAAGGTGTGAGGAGTATCACACATTCCTCCTGGCTTGGCAACCCGTCGAGCGTGTTCTAGGTCACAATTTTACATTGGCTCGTTTTACCCGAGCCGTGCGGGTCAGTCGAGCGGCAGCCGTTGTCCCGGAAGATGCCGCACCCGGCGCCGGATCCGGCCCGCCGGCGCGACGATGCCGCGCATCGGATTGCGGAAAAAGGCGGCAAATTCCGAGACCGGAAGCGGCCGGCTGAAGTAGAAGCCCTGGAGTTCGTCGCAGTCGATCCCGCGCAGGAAGTCGATCTGGCCGCGGGTCTCGACGCCCTCGGCGACCACGCGCTTGTGCAGGCTGTGGCCGAGGGCCACGATCGTTCCGACGATCGCCGCGTCGGCCGAACCGTTCGACGCGTCGCGCGTGAAGCTGCGGTCGATCTTGAGGGTGTCGATCGGGAATCGCTTGAGGTAGGCGAGCGAGCTGTACCCGGTGCCGAAGTCGTCGATCGACAGGTGCACGCCGAGCGCCTTGAGCCGCGTGAGGGTCACGATCGTGGCCTCGACGTCGCGCATGACGACCGTCTCCGTGAGCTCGAGCTCGATCCGATCGGCGTCGACGCCCGTCTCGGTGAGCAGCCGCTCGACGGTCTCGACGAGATTGCTGTGGTGGAATTGGCGGCCCGAGATGTTGATCGCGAGACGCTCGACGCGAATGCCTGCGTTGTCCCACGCTCGCAGCTGGAGCAGCGCCGTGCGGAACACCCACTCGCCGATCTTGAGGATCAGCCCCGTCTGCTCGGCGAGGGGTATGAACGCGTCGGGCGGCACGAGCTTGCGCAGCGGGTGATTCCACCGGATGAGCGCTTCCGCGCCGACGATGCGCTCGTCGATCGTCGAAACGATCGGCTGGTAGTGGAGGACGAAACCTTCCCGCGCCAAGTCGGCGCTGCTGCCGTCGTCGACCCCGACCGTCCGGCGCAGATCCGTCTCGATCGCGAATCGGTCCGAGGCGTGGTCGCGGCGGCGCGAGTCGTAGCGCCGGAAGCCGTTGCCGCCGAGGTCCTTCGCGTCGTGCAGCGCCGTGCCGGCGTTGCCGATGACGCGGTTCGCATCGAGGCCGTCGTCCGGAGCGATCGTGAGCCCGACGCTGACGGTCGCGAAGATCTCGCGGGCGTTGACGACGATCGGGCGCGTGAACTGGTCGACGATCGTGCGCGCGAGGTCGGCGGCCGAGACGCCGTCCGCGTCGGTCGGCGTCAGCACGACGAATTGATCGCCGCCGAAGCGGGCGAACAGCGCGCTCTCGCCGATGCAGTGCCGGATACGCTCGGAGACGGTCTGGAGGAAGAGGTCGCCGATGTTGTGGCCGAGGGCCTCGTTGACCGCCTTGAACCGGTCGAGATCGACGAGCAGCACGCCGAACGTCTCGCCGAGGCGCTCGGCGCGGTCGAGCGCGTTCGCGAGCCGTTCCGCGAAGACGAGCCTGTTCGGGAGACCGGTCAACGCGTCGAAGCGGACCTCGTTCGAAAGCAGCTCCGCGACCCGTTGCCGGTCCGTCACGTCGTAGGCGACGCCGAGGAATCCCGTCACGAAGCCTTCGGACTCGTCGAGCTGCGGTTCGAGGCACGCGCGGTAGAGGCGGCCGCGGAACGGAAAATCGCATTCCGCCGCCTCGCCGAGCACGGCACGGCGGCACGCGCGTACGAACGGATGGTCGGGATCGCCGTCGCCCGGAAAATCCACGGCGGAGCGCCCGACGAGCGCGAAGCCTTCGTCGCCGCCCGCGAGAAAGTGCGAGCCGAGGACGGAGCGGTACCGCAGCTCGGTATCGGCGAGCCAGACGAACGCCGGCACGCGCGAAACGAGCCGATCGAGCCCGGCGTATAACGCGACGGACTCTTGGCCGGCCGGACGATCGAATTGGCGTGGACGCCTGGAAATCGCGGCTTTCCTCCCTCGAGCTTTCCCCTAATTGTGTTCGGCCCGCATCGTCGCGCACGTGAGGTCGCGGGAATATGCGAGGCCGCGCACACCGTCGATCGTAGGAAACCGGGCGGCGCTATCCAACGGTAAAAGAGGATTTCGGGAGCCCTTCGTGCGCCGTGCATCGTGGCCTCCCGGACCGTTCCCCATTTGCCGACGCTGGAAGTACATGGACGAGGTCGTCTTGGAACGGGTGGACGCGCTTCGATCGCTCGAAGGCGTCGCCGCTCATCGTGTCGCGATCCTCGCGGCTCCCGAGGGCTTCGGGAAGTCGACGCTCGTGCGCGCGCTCGACCGGGACACCTACACCGTGCTCGACATCGCGACCGATCGCACGTTCGAGCGTTTCGTGTCGAGCATGGCCCGGTCGGCCGCACCGCTCGCGCGCGGCTTGAACCGTTCGGTCACGCGCGTCTACGCGCGTGCGCTCGAACGGGAAGACGGTCCCGCGGTGCTCGCCGCCTGGTTCGCGCGTTCGCTCGCGGGCGTCACGCGCACGCTCGTCGTCGACGGCGCCGATGCCGCCGCGGACCCGCGCATCGCGGCGTTCTTGCACGCGGCGATCGCGAGCACGCCTTCGACGGTGCGCTGGCTCCTCGTCGGGCGCGATCCCGAGCGGCTGCAAACCTTCGCGAGCGACGACACGGGCGACGCGTTCGTCGACGAGGAGCGGCTGCGGCTCGCGTTTCCCGAACTCAAGCGCTTGGCGACGTCGCTCGCGCCGCATCATACGAGCGGCGAGCTCTTCGTCATCGCGCGCAAAGCGGCGGGCAGCATCTCGCGCGCCGTCTTCCTCTTACGCTGCTTGCAGTTCAACATTCCGACGGTCGCCGACGGCTCGGCGTCGATCGAAGCGCTGCTCGATCGTTGCTTCGCGAATCTCTCCGAACGCGAGCAGCTCGAGACGATGGCCGGCATCCTCTTGGAAGACGGCGGCAACGTCGAGAGCGGCGCGCTCGCGAGCGACGTCTCGTCGGTCTTCTCGCGCCTGCGGACGACCGCGCCGTTCCTCTTCGAACCGGGAGAACAGAAACTCCAAGCGTGCTTTCGCTCGCGGCTGCGCGCCGAGATTCGTACGCTCATCGCGCAGAACGAGACGGATCTCTTCGTTCGTGCCGCGGACGCGCTCGAGGCGAACGGCGACACGGCGTCGGCCGTCGCGCTGTATTGCGCGGTCGATGCGGTCGATCGGCTGATCGCGGTCGTCGAACGGCGGGGCGGCCTCGGGCTCGAGGGCGAGCAGATGCACGTGTTGCGCGAGGCCATCGCGATCATGCCCGAAGACGTGCGCGAGCGGCATCCGCTCGTCGTGGGCTTGCGCGGCGTCGACGCGGCGAATCGCGGCCGGCACGCGGACGCGAAGGCGCTCTTCGAACGCGCGCTGCGGCTCTGCACACCCGGCGATCGCGAACAGAGCATCCGGTATTGGTACGCGAGCGTCGGCGTGATCACGGGCGACGTTCCGCTCGTGCAACGGCTGCTGCAACCGACGGTCGAATTCTTCCGCACCCCGCCGCCGCTGCGCGCGGCGATGATGGCGCTCCTCGGCGTGTCGTGGTCGATGCGCGGCGACGCCGAACGCGCGTCGCGTTGGATCGGCCGAGCGCGCAAGATCAGCGACGCGTTCGAAGACGACGTGCTCTCGGCGCGCGTGTATCAGCAGGCGGCGTTCGTCGCGCTCCGGCGCGGCAGTCTCGACGAAGCGCATCTCCTCGGCACGCGCGCGGTCGATTACGCGGAGGCCTGCGGCTGGCCGCACGTCGCGGCGATCACGTACGGCATCCTCCACCACATCGCGGTCGAACGCGATCGCCACGACGAGATCGGCACGTACGCGCGGCGGCTCGCGGAGAGCGCGGCACGTTCCGGCAACGTCTCGCTGCATTACCTCGCCGTCGCGGCCTGCTACGAGCACGCCGTCGAGTGTTGCAACTTACCCGCGGTCGCCGACATCCGCGCGGAACTCGCGCACTTCGACGTCGCGGGCGCACCGGCGACGTTCGATCGCGGCCGTCCGGAGATGCCGGCGCGCGCGCTCGAACTCGCGTGGGACGGTCACTTCGATGCGGCGTTCCATCACCTCGAGCCGTTGCTCGCCGAATACGAGAACGCACCGTCCGACGCATCGTCGGAGCCGCAAGTCTTCGCCGACGCCGCGGTCTACGCGGCCGCGGCCGGAACGGCGGCGGAAGCGAATCGAGCGCTACGAGCGTATCGTTCCGCGACGGCTCGCGAACGCAACACGGGAAACGTCTTGCGCGCGCGCGTCGCCGAGGGTTTCGCACTCTGGCTGCTCGGAAAGCAGCGCGAATCCGAACTCGTGCTGCGCAGCGTCTTCACGCATCTTCCGCTCACGCGTTCGCGCTTGCGCATCTACGCGGAACTCGTCTCGGCGATCGTGGATGCGAAATTCGCGCCGGACGCCGTCTCGACGCCGCTCGAAGACGAGATGTACGCGAACGGGTGGGGCGGCCTCGCGCGGCTGACGCGATCGGTCCTCTCGGCGCCGTGCGCCGGCGCACATTCTTTCGCGCGCAAGAAGCGCGCCACCGGTTGAAGGACGGCAGCATGCACTCGATCCGGGACGAAAACGGCGTCTACGAACTGACCCGCCAGACGATCGCGCAGAGCGAGGCGCGCGTCGCGTCGCTCAAGCGCGAGATCGCGCTGCTCGAAGAGATCATCGCACAAAATCGCAGCTTCCTCGAGCGCATCGAACGCGCGTCGAGCGGCGCGACGCCGGGGAACGCGCCGCTCGCGGAACGCATGGGCGGCAGCACGAAAGCGCTCGGCCGCCGCGCGCGCGACGCGCGGGCCGGCGACCGCCGTCTGCGTGGGACGCAGACGTACGCGGCCTCGATCCTCGACGTGCTCGCCGAGAGCGCGCACGGCATGACGACGGCGGAACTCACCGAGCATTTCCGTTCGATCGGCCATCCGATCTCGAAGCGTCACGATGCCGCGAAGGCCGTCAGCAACCAACTCTCGGCACTCAAAGGCAAGAATCTCGTCGTGCGCGACCGTCAAAAACGCTTTACGGTCGCGGGCGCGCGGCCGATATAACGAGTGAGGTGGAAACGATGACCGTACCCGAAGGGTCCGAACTCTCGATCGAATTCGACGAACGCAGCCCGCGGCGTATCCTCGAGGACCGTATGAAAGAGGGCACGAGCGCCCTCCCGAGATTGCTCGAACGTTGCAGCGCCGTCGCCCTTATGGGCGTGGCCGGTTTCGCGATCGCGCTCATCCTCGCGATCACGTCGGGCACGTCCGGCGCCGCGATCGCCGTCATGCTGGTCTCGAGCGTGGCGATCCTCGCGTCGATGATCGTCGCGACGTTCGTCTCGGCGCGACAGGCACAGTCGACGCACCCCTGATCCTTACTCGACAGCACGCGCGCATGAGGCACGGGAACCATTCAGCAGACCTTATTCAATAATCTCGTCGACGGCGATGCACCGCCGCAGCAGCGTCGTGCGGCGAAGTTGACGGTCGTCGCGATGGCGCTCGTCGCGGCGGCGTGCATTCCGTTCGCGCATCACGCGCTGCCGG
>CAJCIN010000065.1 GCA_903970385.1 Rhodospirillales bacterium
CGCCGCTTCTGGCTCGCGGCCTCGCTCGCCGCGGCGGCGCTGCTCGCAAAGCCCGTCGCCGCCGTCGGGCTCGTGCCGGTCGTCGCGATGCTCTTCGCGCGTCGCGGCGTGCTCGGAACGCTCGCCGCACCGGCGACGTACGCGTACGCCGGGGTCGCGCTGATTCCGTACGCCGCGTACGACGCGTACGTCCGCGCGATCGCGGAGTGGCATTGGGCGAGCGGCATCACGCGTCTGCACGTCGTCCCGTCGCTCGTCGCGGCGCTCGGATCGTCCGCCGCGTTCGCCGCGAAAGCGCACGCGTTCTCGGGCGCGAATCACATGCTCGCGACGACGATGCTCGGGCCGATCGGTTACGCGGCGTTCGCGATCGCGCTCTTCGCGCCCGTCCCGGGCCGCGCGCGCGTGGCGTTCTTCGCGTGGCTCGCCGCCGGTGTCGCCTACGCGTACGTCGTCGTCACCGTCGAGCGCGTCGATTATTATCTCTATCCGATCGTTCCGCTCGCGGCGCTTTTTACCGGCGGCCTCGCGCAGACGTCGCGCGGATTCGTTCCGGTGCGCCTCCGCGCGGCCGTCGGCGTTCCGCTCGTCGCCGTGGTCGCCGTCTTCATGATTCGCAGCGGCCGCGCGCAGGTCGCGCCGTACTATCACTACAGCAAGACGGTGTACCGTCAGGCGAAGGCGCTCGACGCGACGCTGCCGCGAGCGCTCGTCGTCATGGGCCACTACGATCCGTCGGTGCTGTACTACATCGACCGCAAGGGATGGGAGGAAGACCCGTATCTCTGGACGCCGTTCGACGAGCAGAGCGCGATCCGCAAAGGCGCGCGCGCCTTCGTCGCAATTGAAAAGAATCGTTTACATCGCAACGTGGAATTGAGCGCGTGGCTGTTGCGTTTTCCGCTGCAACATCCGGACGCCGCGTGGCCGGTGTATCTCACGGACGACGCGCTCGTCTTGCCCGGCGCGGAGACGCGCTGGCGTGAATTTCGCCGCCGCGAAGCGAGCGGCGCCTCAACCCTGGGAAATTTGCACCGAAAGCCCTAGTCGAATCCCCAGATTCGAGTCCAAAGCCTCCGTTTGAAAGTCGCCGGGCACGTTGCACTCATGCGCCCGTTGCGTCATACTTTCTTCAGTCGCTCGTCTTGATGTAAAGGGTCGTGCGTTGCAAGTCGTTCGCTTGGGAGCAGTCGCTCTCGCCGCGTGGCTACTGATCGGTGCCGTTTCAGCCGGCGCCATTTCGTCACACGCCGTGTCACCTTCGTCCGTCGCTTCGGATTCCGCTATGGTAGCGGTAACAATGACGCACCCGGAGAGAGCGGAGCGTTCCCGCTTCGTTCGGGCGAGCCAGCCTCTACGAGTTGGCGATAATTTCCAAGCCGTGCGGTGAGTTTCGAAACTTCCGTGCCGAGCTGATTCGATTGCCGGATCGCCTTGAGCAGTTCGGTCGAATCGTACGTATAATTGAAACGCTGCAACGTCGACACGATCGCACTGCTCTCGACGTGCAACTGCGCGTACGACTTGCGTAACGCGAGTCCCGTTTCGCGGTACGTCGGAAAGTTCGACAGAACGATCTGACGTTTGACGCGTGCCTGTTCGACTTCCGCGCGCAACTCCGCGAGACGCACGCTCCCGGGCGCGTACTTCGTCGCTATGGCGAGCGCCGCGATCGCGTCGTCGAACTTGGAGCGCGTGTAGTCCTGGGCGGCGATGTCGAGTTGCACTTGTGCGAGCCCGGCGCGCGCGTGTTCGTCGTTCGGAGCCACGCGTAACGCGAGCCGGTAGGCGAGCGCCGCGTCCGGAAAGTTTTGATTCGCGAGCGCGGTATCGCCCTGATGGTTGCGCGTGCTTACGATGAACGACGACAGCCCGCCGGCGCACCCGCCGAGGGACGTCGCGAGGACGCAGAAGACGGCGACGATGACGGGACGTGGTCGCGGCGATGCCGGCATTCGTACCTCCTACGCGTGGGGATGGAAGACGTGCGCGCCGGCCGCGATGAAGTACGCGCCCGGGATCAAGATGAGCTGCGAGACGAGCCAGCCGAGGATCGCGGTCACGGCGAGCCAGAACACCATGGTCCGCACGTCCTGCTGGGAACGTTCGCCCTTGACCGCCTGATCCGTGATGTACGCGGTCGTCGGATCGACGAAGAACGAGAACGCGACGGTGCCGAAGCCGTTGACGAGCCCCGAGAGGCCGGTCGCCGTCGTGCGTGCGTCGAGGTCGAGGACGCTCGCGTAGAACGACGCCACGACGCCGACGGCGTAGACCGCGGTGACCGCCACGTTGCCGACGAGCAGCTTCACGGGCAGGTTCGTCGGCCGGAAGCTCGCGATCTCCCCGAACGGCGGCAGCCGAACGCTGCGCGCGACGTCCACGAGGACGCGCGGATCGAACAGGCGCAGCGCCGCGCGCAGCATCGAGCCGCGCCGCTCGAACGCGTACACGCCGCGCATGAAGAGCAGGATGAACGTCGGCAACAGGAGCGTTCCGAGGATCGCGCCGACCGTTCCGGCGCCGATGATCGCCCGCAACTGCCACTCGAACTTCGCGGGAATCGTGCCCGTGCAGCCGGCGTACGTCGCGGCGCCGTCCGCGAGGCTGCCGAGCGCCGGCGTCACGACCAGATTGGCGAGGCGCGCGGCCAACGTGAAAAAATTGAAGAGCGAGATCGACGTGCCGATGCGCCCCGTCCGCACGCCGGCGATGCGGCCGGCATACGCGCCGATCTGCAGCGAGGTGACCGCGACGTTGAGGACGACCGCCGAGACGAGAGGCACGGAAAAGAATCCGTGGTCGGCGCGCGCGAGGTCGTTCGCCGCGCACCCCGCGGCGACGTGCGCCACGTGCGCGACGCTCACGCGACGCTACGTTGCCAGCGGATCTCCGACGCTTCGACCGGACCGAGGACGCACAGGCCGAGCGACTCCGGCGTGAAGAGCTCGCGCGCGAGCGCGACGACCGATTCGTAGTCGACCGCATCGACTTCGCGTTCGATCTCCTCGATCGACACGAGCCGGCCGAGATTGAACTCGTTGCGACCGAGGCGAATCATCCGGCCGGAACTCGACTCGAGCGAGAGCGTCAGGCTGCCCTTGATGTGCTCCTTCGCGAGGTTCAGCTCGGCTTCGGTCGGCCCCGCGTCCGCCATGCGCAGCAGCTCGTCCGCGATCACGTCGACGCACTCTTGCACGCGCGCGGGCGAGGTGCCGGCCGACACGCCGAACAGGCCCGCGTCGCGGTAGCCCTGTTGGAACGAGTAGACGCTGTACGCGAGGCCGCGCTTCTCACGCACCTCTTGGAAGAGGCGGCTCGACATGCCGCCGCCGAGGATCGTATCGAGCACGGAGAGCGCGTAGCGCCGCTCGTCGCGCACGGACAGACCGGCGGTTCCGAGGACGACGTAGGCCTGTTCCGTATCCTTCGTCTTCACGAACGACGTCGGCGTGAGCGACGGCCGTTCGGGATGCGGCGATTCGGCGCGGCCTTCGAAGCCCGCGAACGCGCGCTCGGCGAGGGCGACGATCGCATCGTGCTCGACGTTCCCGGCCGCGGTGAAGACGACGCGATCCGGCGCGTAGCGCGCGCGCATGTGCTCGCGCAGATCGTCGCGCGATAGCGACGACACGGTCTCCGCATAGCCGATGGTCGGCTCCGCGAGGTTCGATCCACCCCACATCGTGCGGATGAACAGATCGTGGATCATCTCGTCCGGCGCGTCGTCGTACATCCGGATCTCCTCGAGCACGACGTTCTGCTCTTTCTCGAGCTCGGCCGGGGCGAACGTCGAGTGGAGGAACATATCCGCGAGAACGTCGACCGCGAGCGGAACGTGATGGTCGATCACCTTCGCGTAGTAGCAGGTCGCCTCTTTATCCGTGAACGCGTTGAGATTGCCGCCGACGCCGTCCATCGTTTCGGCGATCTCGCGCGCCGAGCGTCGCTCGGTGCCCTTGAAGAGCATGTGTTCGACGAGGTGCGAGATGCCGCGCTGGTCGTTCCGCTCCGCGGCGCTGCCGACGTCGGCCCAGATGCCGAGCGACGCCGACCGGACGTACGGCATCGCTTCCGTGATGACGCGAACACCGTTTTGAAGCGTCGACTTTCGATACAACTCGTTACGGGCTCCAGGACGACAGAAGGGAGTACGATTGTGCTCCGGGAGACGAAGCCCCTTGGCGGGGCGCCGCGTCGAGACGCGCGGCGAACGCGCGGTCCCAGAAGACGTCGTAGCCCGAGCGGATCCGGTCCGCGTAGGCCGTCTCCGCGCGCCGCACCGACACGGCGAAGACCGTTTTGGTCGTGGGCTGCGCCATGTCGCCCGTGACGACGATGCGGCGATTCGGCGGCAACGGCACGGTCGCCCAACAATCGACTTCCTCGACCGCGCTCGAGGCGAAGCTGATGCGGACGAGCTCGATCACTTCGTCGCGGAAGGCCGCGCGGTCGAGCGGCGCGTGAAACTTGACGCCGGAGAGCACGAGCCCGGCCACCTCGTGCGCTCCCGCACCGTCCACGCGCACCTTGAGCAACTGCGCGGAGCGGACGCGCGCGAAGAGCGCCGTCCCGAGCGCGACGGCGTCGGCGCGTCGATTCCCCGCGGCACGCCGCGCGGCGTCGACCTCCGCCATCGATCCGCCGGCGAACGCGGGCGCGGGAACGATCGCGGCGAGCATCCAGCACGCGAGCGCGATCGCGACGCGCATCAATAGCTTTGCGCGAAGTACGCGCGCACCGTCGCCGGCTCGCCGCACGCGACGCACGGCCCGGCGGCGTCGAGGGCGCGCGTGTTGCGCGTCGTCGCGCTCGTCTGCGCCTTGACGTCCGCCTCGCACGCGGGCAGCCCGCACCACGCGATGTCGATCATGCCGTCGCGTTCCTTGCACCGGCGCAAGAACGCGTCGCGGCCCGTCTCGCGCAGGGTATGAGCCGCGAGAAACGTGCGCGCCTGCGCGAGGAGATTCGCTTGGATGTCGTCGAGCAACGGCGGAATGCGCGTCGCGACCTCCGCGATCGGCACGGCGAGCTTGCCGCCGTCCTCGCCCTTCTCCTTATCGCGGCGCACGAGCGTCGCCGTTCCCGCTTCGAGGTCTTTCTGGCCGAGTTCGATGCGGATCGGCACGCCGCGCATCTCCCAATCCGCGAACTTGTTTCCGGGACGCAGGTCGCGCTCGTCGATCTTCACGCGGAGACCGGCCGCGCGCAATGTCGCGTGGAGCTCGCGCGCGGCGCGCGTCACGTCGTCGCTGCCGGCACGCACGATCGGCACGATCACGGCCTCGGTCGGCGCCATCTTCGGCGGGATGCGCAGCCCGCGGTCGTCGCCGTGCACCATGATGAGGGCGCCGAGCATCCGCCACGACATCCCCCACGACGTCGTCCACGCGTGCTGCACGGTTTGATCCTCGGCCGCGAACGTGATGTCGTACGCTTTCGAAAAGTTCTGACCGAGTTCGTGCGACGTCGCGGCTTGCAACGCGCGGCCGTCGGGCATCAACGCCTCGATCGAATACGTGTGCGTCGCGCCGGCGAACCGTTCCGACGACGATTTTTCGCCCGTGTATACGGGCACCGCGGCGACGTCCTCGGCGACCTCGCGATAGACCTCGAGCATCCGCGCGACTTCTTCGCGCGCCTCGGTCTCGTTCGCATGCGCCGTGTGACCCTCTTGCCAGAGGAACTCGAGCGTGCGCAGGAACGGGCGCGTGCGCTTCTCCCAGCGCATCACGTTCGCCCATTGATTGATGAGGATCGGCAAGTCGCGATACGAATGCACCCACTCCGCGTACATCACGCCGACGATCACTTCGGACGTGGGCCGGATCGCGAGTCGCTCCGCGAGTTTTTCGTTGCCGCCCTGCGTGACCCACGCGACTTCGGGCGCGAAACCCTCGACGTGCTCCGACTCGCGCGTGAGCAGATGCTCGGGGATCAGCAGCGGAAAGTATGCGTTCTCGTGACCCGTCGCTTTGAAACGCGTGTCGAGCGCGCCCTGCAGCCGCTCCCACAAACCGTACCCGTACGGGCGCAGCACGACGCAGCCGCGCACGGGCGCGAGCGACACCAGCTCCGCCTTGTAGCAGACGGCCTGGTACCATTCGGAGAGGTCGTTCGCTTTCGGTGGGATCTCTTTGACGAACGGCGTTTTTTCGAGTTGCGCGGAGTCTGACATGACAAGCGCGAGGGGTTCGCCGTTCCGAGGGCCGTACCCGCGAGCGCGCCGAATCGTCCTACGAATGGAAGCATCGTGCCGAAACTGACCCGGATCTACACGCGCACCGGAGACGACGGCACGACGGGTCTCGTCGGCGGCCAGCGCATTGCGAAGAACGCGCTCCGGATCGAGACGTACGGCACCGTCGACGAACTCTCGAGTACGATCGGGCTCGTGCGCACCGCGCTCGCTGCGGCGCGCACGGACACTGCAAACGCGCGCATCGAGTCGCTCGACGCGTGGCTCGCCTGGACGCAGGACACGCTGTTCAATCTCGGCAGCGATCTCGCGACGCTGCCCGCCGACCGCTGGCCGGGCATGCCGCTCGTGCACGCGAGCGACGCCGAAGCGCTCGAACGCGCGATCGACACCGCGCAGCGCGATCTCGAACCGCTCGCGAATTTCATCTTGCCCGGCGGCTCGTATCCGGGCGCGTTCCTGCACCAAGCGCGGACGATCGCGCGACGCGTCGAACGATTGCTCGTGACGCTCAACGCGAACGAGCCGATCTCACCCGAGGTGATGCGCTACGTGAACCGGCTCTCCGACGCGCTCTTCGTCTGGTCGCGTTGGATCAACGCCGCGCTCGGAAGCCCCGAGCATCTCTGGAACGCGAAGACGGCGCCGCCGGGCTGAGGCTCGGGTCTAGGGCGTGTCGTCCTGCGCGGCCGCGTCGATCGGCCCCGCGGTCATCACGTCGATGCGCGCACGCGCCTTGTCGTACCGCACGTTCGTCTTGAACGCGCGGGCGATCACGCCGAGCGGCACCATCGTGCGTCCGCGCACGGCGAACGGCGCGGCCTTGAGCGCGAGCGGCTTGCCGTTGAGCGTCGCGTTGCGATCGCCGACCCGCAGGCGTAGCGTGTCATCGGCGCGGAGCAGCTCGATCTTGCCCGTCTGCGCGTCGTAATTCGTATCGGCGCCGAGCGACGTCGCGACCGCGCGGAGCGGCACGTACGCTCCCTTCGCCGTCGTGACCGGCGGCACGTCGGAGACGGTGCTCAAGCCGTCGACGCGGAGCGCCGCCGGATGCGAGAGCGACGTCATCGCGGCCGAAAACGCCGCGACGACGAACGTCGCGAGGACCGTCTTCGGCTTAGGAAATTCCGGCGAGAGCTTTGCCATGAGCCGTCTCCCCAATGAAATCCGGATAGACGTCGACGATGACTTTTTCGATCTCCATCCGCAGCGCACCGAGCAGTTCCGCTTCGGGGAAACGCCCGACGAGCTCGCCCTTGCGATAGATCGCGCCCGCGCCCTTGCCGCCCGCGACGCCGACGTCGGCCATCTTGCTCTCGCCCGGACCGTTGACGACGCAGCCCATCACCGCGACCTTGACGGGCGCCTGATATTCTTTCGCGATCAACTCGACCTTACGCGCGAGATCGACGACCTCGATCTCGGCACGGCCGCACGACGGACAGGCCGTGATGTCGAAGCCCTTCTCGCGGATGCCGAGCGCCTTGAGGATGCCCCAGCAGACGGGGATCTCTTCGACCGGATCGGCGGCGAGGGAACAGCGCAGCGTGTCGCCGATGCCTTCCCAGAGCAAGATGCCCATGCCGATCGACGATTTGATCGTGCCCTCGCGCGGCAAGCCGGCTTCGGTGACGCCGAGATGCAACGCGTACGGCGTCCCGCGCTCGCGCAGCATCGTGTCCGCGAGACGATAGGAGTAGACGGTGGTCGGCACGTCGTGCGCCTTCAGCGAGATCACGATGTCGGTGTGGCCGAGCTCTTCGAGAATCTCGACGTGACGCAGCGCCGAGCGGACCATCGCTTCGGGCGTGTGGCCGTACTCTTTCTCGAGGTCGCGTGCGAGCGACCCCATGTTGACGCCGATGCGGATCGGCGTGCCCATGCTCTTCGCGAGCTGCACGACCTCACGCGTCTTAACGGGATCCGTGATGTTGCCCGGATTGAGTCGCAACTTCGCGACGCCGGCTTCGAGCGCCGCGAGCGCCATCTTGTGATCGAAGTGGATGTCCGCGACGATCGGGACGGGCGAGCGCGCCACGATGGCGGGCATGCCCGCCGCGTCGGGAGCGTCCTTGACCGTCACGCGCACGACTTCGCAACCCGCGGCCGCGAGGCCGTAGATCTGTTCGAGCGTCTTGTCGGCATCGGCGGTATCGGTCGTGGTCATCGACTGCACGACGACCGGATGGTCGCCGCCCATCCAGACCTTCTTCGCACCGCTCGACCACTTCGATTTGTTCTCGAGCAGAATCGGCTTCGATTGACGCCGGACGCGTACCATCCTAGAAAACTCCCTTGCCGGTGACGATGTTCGCGATGTCATGGTACGCGACGAAGACCATAAGAACCATGAGAACGGCGAAACCGGTGACGTGAACGAGCGCTTCTTTTTCCGGCTCGACCGGACGCCCGCGCAGCATCTCCGCGACGATGAACACCGCGCGTCCGCCGTCGAGCGCCGGGAACGGAAAGAGGTTCAGCACGCCGAGCGCGATCGAGATCGCGGCCGCGAGCGAGAGATACGGACCCCAGCCGAGATCCTGATACGCCGAGGCGGCGCGTTCCATGCCGATCACGCCCGAGATGCTCGACGCGTGCTGCACGGGATGCGTGATCAGCTCGACGTAGCCGGTCAGCTGGCCCGTCAATTGATTCGCGAACTCGTCGGCCGCGACGGGGACCGCCTTCACGACGCCGACCCGCTCGAACGTCGGGATCGGACGGAAGCCGATCAACCCGACCGTCTTGCCCTCGACCTTCGTCGCGACCGGCGTGACCGTGACGTGACGCAGTTGGCCTTGGCGACGATAGTCGATCGCGAGCGGCTTGCCCGCGGACGCGTGGATCTTCTGGATCATCGCGTCGCCCGACGAGAACGTCTTGCCGTCGATCGCGACGACCTGATCGCCCATCTGCAAGCCCGCCTTCATCGCGGGCGAGTTGGGCAGCAAGATGCCGATCTGCTGGCTGATCGACGACGACGCGACGCCGAAGCTGATCGCCGCGACGAAGAAGATCGCGAACGCGAGGATGAAATTCGCGACCGGACCCGCGACGACGATCGAGAGGCGCCGTAGGGGCGACTTGCTCTGGAAGTTGTCGTCGACGCGCTGCTGCGAGCCGGCCGACGCACGAAACTCGCGCTGCTGCTCGGCCTCGGTCGTGTTGCCGTCCTCGCCTTGCATCGCGCAGTAGCCGCCGATCGGAAGCAGATTCAGGCGGTAATTCGTGCCGCTGCGCGGCGACGTCCACTTGAGCAGCGTCGGTCCGAAACCGACCGCGAAATCGTTGACCCGTACGCCGTTCCAGCGCGCGAGCAAGAAGTGGCCGCCTTCGTGCAAGACGACGAGTATCGAGAGCATCACGAGGAAGACGACGATCTTCCCGAGAGCGTCGGCGCTCGGCAGCGAGAGTGCGAGGAGGAGGGTCGCGATCATATCCCGTTCATTTCGCCGGTAGCGCGAGACGGGCCTCGACGGCTCGCCGCGCGAGGTCTCGCGCGCGCGTGTCGGCCGTGCGCACGTTCGCCAGGGTCAAGGGTTCGTCGGGCGTCCCCGCGAGCGCCGCCGAGACGATCTCGGGGATGGCGCCGAAGCGGATCTTCCCCTCTACGAACGCGTTCACGGCGATTTCGTTTGCGGCCGAGAGAGCGGCCGGTACCGTGCCCCCGCGCCGGAGCGCGTCGTAGGCGAGCCCGAGGCAGGGGAAGCGCTCGAGATCCGGCCGCGCGAAGGCGAGATCGGCCGAGAGCGCGTCGCGAGCGGCGCCGAGGGCCTCGAAGGCGTCCGCGGAGCGGCGGTCCGGCAGCCGGTCCGGATAGGCGAGCGCGTAACCGATCGGGAGGCGCATGTCGGGCGGCGCCAGCTGCGCCTTGACGTTGCCGTCGGTGAACACGACGAAGCCGTGCGCGACCGACGTGCGGTGCACGAGCACGTCGATCTTTTCGGCCGGCACGCCGAAGAGCCGGCTCGCCTCGATCACCTCGAGTCCCTTGTTCATCATCGAGGCCGAGTCGACCGTATTCTTCGTGCCCATCTGCCACGTGGGGTGCCGCAACGCGTCGCCGAGCGACGCACGATCGATCGCCCCGCGATCCCACGTCCAGAACGGCCCGCCCGATGCGGTGAGGATCAGGGACGCGATTCGTTCCGCCGGTTCCCCGACGAGGCACTGGAACAGCGCGCTGTGTTCCGAATCGACGGGCACGATCTCCGCGCCGGACGCTTTCGCGGCGGCGACGAACAGCTCGCCCGCGGCGACGATCAGTTCTTTGTTCGCGACGGCGATGCGCGTGCCGCGCTCGACGGCCGCGAAGACGGCGTCGAACGCGACGGCACCGTCGGTCGCGGCGACGAGGACGTCGGCAGCGCTCTCGGTCGCGACGGCGAGCAAACCGGCCGCTCCGAACGCAACGCGCGTCCCGGCCGGCAGCGCCGCGCGCAGCGTCGCGACGTCTTCCTCGCGCGCGCACGACACGAGCGGCACCGAGAATCGACGGGCCTGCTCGATCGTCTCGGCGACGCGCGAGCCGGCGGCGATCGCGACGACGCGGAATCGATCCGGATACCGGCCGACGACGTCGAGCGTCTGCGTGCCGATCGATCCAGTGGAACCGAGGATCGCGACGTCGCGCATCCGTTCGCTCATGGGTGCGTCGACGGGATGTGGCCCGTGATGTACAGCGCGGCGTAGAACGCGATGCCGCCGAACGTATACGAGTCGTACCGATCGAGGATGCCGCCGTGCCCCCAGAGGATCGTGCCCGCATCCTTGACGCTCGCGTCGCGCTTGAGCGCCGATTCGACGATGTCGCCCGTCTGCGCGGCGAAACTCGTGATCGCACCGATCAGCGCGCCGTGCCACCACGGAACGTGCATTACGGGAACGAGCGCGAACGACGCGCCGACGAGCGTGGTCGCGACGAAACCGCCGATGGCACCCTCCCACGTCTTGCTCGGCGAGATCGACGTGAGCGGCGTACGGCCGATCGACGAACCGACGAGCATCGCGAAGATATCCGTCATCGCGATCGCGACGATGCTCGCCGTCACGAACGCCGCGCCGACGGACGGCAGATTGCGCAGCGCGATGAAGTACGACGCGAGCCAGCCGATGTAGAGCACGCCGAACACCGTGAACGCGCTGCGCGCGAAGTAGCCCTGGCGTTCGCCCGCGAGCGAGAACGCGAGCGAGGCGATGATCGTGAGGCCGAGCAGCGTCTTCTCGTAGGCGTGCTGGAGATTCACCGCGGCGAGGACGATGTACGTGGCGACCGCGATCGCGGCCACCGGAAAGATCAGTGCTTGACCTTTCTTCGCCGTCAGCCCGGCGAGCTCCCAAAGCGAGAGGAGCGTGATCGCGAGGACGACGAGCGTGAAGGTCGGGACGGTCGCGATCGAACCGAGGACGATCGCCGCGAGCACGACGCCGCTGACCGTGCGGCGCGCGAGCGCGAGCCCGCGCGTCCCCGCCGTGGCCGTCGCGCTCACGAGGCGGCGTCCGCGGCCGGCTCCGTCCGCTCGCGGAACGCGTCGATCGCGCGCACGAATGCGGCGCGATCGAAGTCGGGCCAGAAGGTGTCGGTCAGATACAGTTCCGCTTCGGCGAGCTGGTAGAGCATGAAGTTCGAGAGGCGCGATTCGCCGCCGGGCCGGATCAGCAGGTCGGGGTCGGGCATCGCGGCCGTGTACAGGTACGACGCGACCACGGACTCGTCGATCGCATCGGGTGCGAGAATCCCCGCACGCACGTCGCTCGCGAGGGCCGCGATCGCGACGCGGAGTTCGGTACGCGCGCTGTAATTGACGGCGAGGTTCAGTGCGAGCCCGGTATTGCCCGCGGTGCGCTCCATCAGGTGATCGAGCGAATCGCGCGACGCACGCGGCAATGCGTGATACTGACCGATCACGCGAACCTTGACGTTGTTGCGATGGAGTTCCGCGAGTTCGGTGCGCGCGAAATAGACGCACAGGTCGAGGAGCAGCGAGATCTCCGTGCTGTCGCGTTTCCAATTCTCGGTCGAGAACCCGTACACGGTCAGCATCGGGATGCCGAAGTCGCTCGCCGCGCGCGTGATGCCGCGGAGCGCCACGATGCCGCGCCGGTGGCCCTCAATCGCGGGCAGCCGCCGCGTCTTCGCCCAGCGCCGGTTGCCGTCCATGATGATCGCGACGTGCCGAGGCAGCCGCCCCGGGCCGAGAACGGTCGCGTCGCGCAACCCGGTCGTCGTCTTCATCGCCGTCCGTTCGCGTTCGCGCGCGGCACCGGGCCGAGGCGCTCGTAGCCGTCGTAACCGGCGACGATCTCCGTCGCGCCGTCGCGTTCGAGAACGCGCAGCGTGCGGAGCGTGCCGAGACCGATCGCGGGATACGGCGGGCGCAGCACGCGAAGCGTCAGCGGGCCGCTCAAGAGCGCGCGCGCGTCCACTTCCGGCATCATCCCGAGCGGCCGGCCGGGCGAGGGATCGTTCACCGCATACGCCTTGAGTGACGCCCGGCAAAAACCCTCGTCCCACCGGCGGAGGCGCGGACGCACGCTAGATCGGGCGCGGATGCTCGACACCGCGCGCGACCGTCGCGAATGCGGCGCTGCCGGGCGGCGCCGCCTCGAACGTGACGTCGAGCGCGTCCGCATGCCGCTCGTACGTCAATCGGAACGCGGGCCGCGACGTCGTCCCTTCGCTCACGAACTGCACGACGTTCGGTGCGGTGCCGGCGACGAGCGCGTAGTGGATCACGTGCGCCCCGCTATCGTACGAATCGGCGCGCAGTCCGCCGGGCGACGTCGCATCGGGATAGGCGACGAGCAGACCGTCGTACGTGGCGGGCGCGGCACCGGCGACGCCCGGATACGTCGAATGACTCCGTCGCACGAGCACGCGGCATCCGAGATCGAAGTGGACCGTGTCGGTTCCGGCGCCGGCCGTGCCCTCGGCTCGGCCGTCTCCCACCCATTCGCCGACGAGAAATGCGAGCGGCGCGAATGCGGCCGCGCCATCCCGCAAACACCCGGCGTCGGGAGAGGGGTCCGCGCTGCAGACGATGGGCGACGCTGCGAGCGCCGCGACGAGCGCCGGTGCGGTGACGAAGTTCATGCGGGCGCTTACGCGCGACGCGCGACGCGTGCCTGGCGGATACGGCCTACGGCAGCTCTTCGTAGTAGAAGTACGACGTGTGGCCCTTACCGTCGCTGATCGCGAGCGTCTCTTCTTCACCCGAGTGACACGGATTGCCGTTCGCCGACGCGGTATCCGTGGCCGGGACCGGTTGCGTCGGGTAATTCGACGGTTGGCCGTTCGCGTTCGAGCCGTCGAACACGACGACGTTCGTCTTGCTGTTGGCCGGGATCGTCGACGTCGTCGTGAAGCACGGCTCGTTGAATTGGAACGGATACGGATATCCGCCGTTGCTCGCGGTGGGCTCGTTCGTTTCGTTCGTGACCGTCAGGGTGTACGGTCCACCGAAGTGCGCTTCGCTGATCCCGATCGAGAAGCGGAGCCCCGAGACGGCATACGGTTTCGCGAACGACGTCACGATCGCGTATCCCGTGATCGGATCGGTAACGTAGATGTCCCCGTCCGGCGACGGATTGAACAAACTGCCGGAGCATCCGCTGACGGCCGTGCCGGCCAACAATGCGAAAAGGAAACGGGGCGAGAACTGCATCGTTCGTCCTTCGATTTAGTGCGAGGCTTCACACCAATCTTCGGACATGCCGCACGGCGACTTTAGGAGAGGTCTCAGACCTCCATGATCTCCTTCTCTTTGGCCATGACGAGCACGTCGACGTCCTTGATGTGTTTGTCCGTCGCCTTTTGGATGCGCTCGCCCGCGCGTTTGTTGTCGTCCTCGGTAATCGTACCGTCCTTGAGTAATGCCTTGATTTCGTCGACGCTCTTGTGACGCACGTTACGAATCGCGACCTTGCCGTCTTCCGCTTTCTTGCGGACGACCTTCACGAGGTCTTTGCGCCGGTCTTCGGTGAGCGGCGGAATGTTCAGACGGATGTTCGAGCCGTCGACGTTCGGCGAGAGGCCGAGATCGCTCGTCTCGATCGCCTTCCGGATCGCACCGACCGTGTTGCGATCGAAGGCCTGGATCTGCAGCGTCCGCGCGTCGGGCACGCTGACGCTCGCAACCGACTTGAGCGGCGTCGTCGCGCCGTACGCTTCGACGTGCAGACGGTCGAGCAGGGCCGGCGACGCACGCCCCGTGCGCACCGACGCGACGTCGTTGCGCGTGGCTTCGATCGCCTTCGCCATGCGCTGGTCGACCGTCTTGAAGATCTCGTCGAGCTCGCTCATTGCACCACGTTCTCCAGGGTCACGGACGTGCGCACGACCGCGCTCACGGTCGTTCCGATCTGCTCGCCGAACACGACGCGCCGGATGTTGCCCGGGACGTTCATGTCGAAGACGATGATCGGCAGACCGTTGTCCATGCACAGCGTGAGCGCCGTATTGTCCATCACTTCGAGGCCGCGCTGCAGCACCTCGAGATAATCGAGCTTGGAGAAGCGCGTCGCCGTGAGATCTTTTTTCGGGTCGGCGCTGTAGATGCCGTCGACCTTCGTCGCCTTGAGGATCGCCTGCGCGCCGATCTCGACCGCGCGTAGCGCGGCCGTCGTGTCCGTCGTGAAATACGGGTTGCCCGTACCGGCTCCGAAGATCACGACGCGACCCTTCTCGAGATGACGCATCGCCCGGCGCCGGATGTACGGCTCCGCGATCTGTTGCATCTGGATCGCGGTTTGCACGCGCGACGCGATGCCAATCCGCTCGAGCGCGTCTTGCAGCGCGAGCGCGTTGATCACGGTCGCGAGCATGCCCATGTAGTCCGCGGTCGCGCGGTCCATGCCGGCGGCCTCGTGCGCTTTGCCGCGCCAGATGTTGCCGCCGCCGACGACGACCGCGATCGATACGCCCTCGCGCGCGACTTCCGCGATCTGCTCGGCCATCCAGGCGGTCGTGACCGCGTCGACCGAACTCTCCGAACCGAGGAACGCCTCTCCCGATATCTTCAGGAGAACGCGATCGAACGCGGCGGCTCCGGCCTTACTGTTCGCCAAGCGCGAACTTCGCGAACCGGCGGACCTTGATGTTCTCGCCGAGCACGCCGACCACTTTGGCGACGAGTTCGCCGATGCTCTGATCGTCGTCCTTGATGAACGGCTGATCGAGCA
>CAJCIN010000066.1 GCA_903970385.1 Rhodospirillales bacterium
CGAGATCGTGATGTGACTGGAGTTCAGACGTGTGCTCTTCCGATCTGCGAGCGCCACGTGCCCTTCAGCCAATCGAAGAGCACGAGCTCCGGGATCGGGTGCGCGATCATGTCCGGCACGCGCGGATCGTTCATGGAATCCGGAACGGTGCGGCGGCCCGTCGCGAACGGGCGCGGAACCGGAAGCGCGCTCGGGCTCGGCGTGACGGGTGCGGCCGGCGCCGGGCTCGCGATCGCCGGCGGGGGCGGAGCCGGCGTGGCGGATGCTTGCGGCGAGGGCGTGACGACGGGAACCGGCGTCACGAGGATCGTGGCCGCGGGCGCGGGCGCGGTCGCCGCGGCGGGCGGCGGCGTTGCGGTCGCACTCGGGCTCGGCGTGGGTGTCGAGACGACCGGCGTGTCGGTCGGAGCGGGGCTCGGGACGGGCGCGCTCTGTGCGGAGACGTTGCCGCCCGCAGCCGCGGCCAATTCGAGAGCGATGACGCTCGCACACGCGGCGACGATCTGACGTGGCGTCAACGGCGGCTCCTACGCGATACGATCGAGAACGATCTCGAGCGCGCGCGCCGTCGCGCGAGCGCCCGCTGCGAAATCCCACTCGGCCGACGCGCGGTCGCCGACGTAATTCGAAACGCCGCGAATCTCGAGTGCCGGGATCTTCGCGACCGCTGCGGCCCGCAGCACGGAGAACCCTTCCATCGATTCCACGTCCGCCGCGTAGCGCGCGCGCAGCCGGGCTGCCGTAGCGTCCGTCGCCGTCACTTCCGCGACGGTCAGACCGCGTGCGAGCGGCACGCCCGCCGACATCGTTCGCCCGAGCAGCGCGGCATCGGCGAAGGCGCGCTCGACGAGCGCGGCGCCGTCCGGAAGCGAAAGCGCTCCGCCGCCCTCGAGCCCGAAGTCCGCGAGCGTCTCCTCGCTCACGATCAGGGCGTCCCCGACGCGCGCCGCGCCGCGGAACGCGCCGCCGATCCCCGCGTTGACCACGGCGTCGTAGCGCGTGTGCGCGAGGGCATTCGCGACGCCGACGGCGGCCTCGACGGGTCCGATGCCGCACGAGAGGACGTCGACACCCGCACGCTGCGCGACGTAGCGCAATTCGGCCGGCAGCGCGCAGACGACGAGAATCATACGGTCAGCGAACGCCGATGAACTTGTGCGTTTGCAGCCCGAGGCGCAACCGTCCGGGCGACGCCTTCGCCGCGTCGATCGCGAGCGCGACGTTCGCGGGTTTGTTGCCTTCGGGTTGCAGAAACGTCGGCACGTCGCGGCCGGCGAACGCCTCGAGCCACTCGCTCGGGACGCGACCGTCCACGATCAGCTTGACTTCGTTCGCGCGCGCGGCCATGCGCGGATCCAAGCGCTCCTTCGGCGAGACCGTCAGCCACACGTCGGGCGGTAAGTCGACCGCGACGCTGCCGTTCGATTCGACGTGCACGCGCCGTCCGTCCGCGCGTAGCGCGTCGATGAGCGCCGAGCTCTCGCGTTGCGCGAGCGGCTCCCCGCCCGTGAGGATCACCGTGGGGCACGAGCCGCCGAGCTCGCTCACGCGCGCGACGACGGATTCCACCGAGGCGAACGCGCGCAGGCTGAAATCGGTGTCGCAGAACCGGCAATTGAGATTGCAGCCCGCGAGACGCACGAACACGGCCGGCGTGCCGGTCCACGTGCCCTCACCCTGGATGCTGTAGAACGATTCAGCGAGGCCGAGCATCACCGCTCCGCACGATCGCGCACGCGGTCCGCGTTTCCCACAGCACGATCTCGTCGAGCCCGGCGACGAGCGGCGCGAGCTCGCTCCAGATCCAGAGCGCGATCTCTTCGGCCGTCGGGTTCGGGAGCAGGTCGTTCAGCGACGCGTGATCGAGCCGGTCCACGACGTTCGGCCGGACGATCGCCGAGAGCGCGTCGAAGTCGACGACCATTCCCGTCGCGGCACCGTCCGTCGAAAGCTCGCCGCGCACCGCGACGTCGAAACGATACGAGTGGCCGTGCAGACGCGAGCATTTCCCCGGATGGTGCGGCAGAACGTGCGCCGCTTCGAATTTGAACGTCTTTCTGATGACCACGACCGAGTACGATTCGGCGTTCCGAGGGAACGCTCCGGTATTGCCCTGCGTATAGTCTCCAAAGGGAGTTCACATGAATCGTTTCGTCACCGCGCTCGCGCTCGGCGCCGCGTTCCTCGCCCCGGTCGCGTCATCGGCCCAAGGCTTCCCGCCGCGCCCGATGTTCTATCGGCACCACGCGGAGGGACGCATCATCGGAATGCAGGGCAGCTCGTTCCGGCTCGCGAGCGGACGCACGGTGTTCCTCAAGCAAGGCACCGTCATCAATCCGACCGGTTTCCGCCTGCGGCCGGGCATTTTCGTGCGCGTGACGGGAACGCCCGCCGGCGATCGCAACGTGAACGCTACGGTCGTGAACGTTCTGCCTCGACGCTAGAGGTCGCCGCCGGGGCGCATCGCTTCGAGGCGCTTCTTGAGATCGGCGAGGAACGCGTTCGCGATCGTGCCGTCGAGCACGCGGTGATCGAGTGAGAGGCAGACGTTCATCATCGAGCGGATCGCGATGGCATCGTCGACGACGACGGGCCGTTTTACGACGGCCTCCATCGTCACGATGCCGGCCTGGCCGCCGTTGATGATCGGCTTCGAGAGAATCGAGCCGTTCGCACCGGTGTTGTTCACGGTAAACGTGCCGCCGCCGAGTTCGTCCGCGCCGAGCTTACCGGCGCGCGCCTTCTCGATGAGCTTTCCGGCGGCAACGGCGATGCCGCCGATCGAGAGCGTGTCCGCGTCGCGAATGACGGGGACGATCAAGTTCGTCTCGAGCCCGATCGCGATCCCGATGTTGTACGCGCCGAGCACGTGGATGCCGTCGTCCGTGAAGCGCGCGTTGAGCATCGGCTGACCTTTGAGCGCTTGCACGACGGCGTGGATGAAGAAGGGGAGCAGCGTCAGCGGGTAGCCTTTGCTCGCGAGGAACGCGTCCTTCTCTTGCGCGCGCCAGCGCCAGAGTTTCGTGACGTCGACCTCGACCATCGTCCACGCGTGCGGCGCGATCGCGAGCGACTCGACCATGCGTTTCGCGATGATCTTGCGCGCCTGCGTGAGCGGGACGATCGTTCCCGGCGTGGGCGCGGCATACGTCGACGCTGCCGCCGCGGGCTGGGCGGTCGCGGGTGCGACCGTCGCCTTCGCGGGCTCGCGCGCGAGCGTTGCCGCCATCGCGGCGGACGGACCTTCGTTCGCCGCGGCGAGCACGTCGCGCGCCGTCACGCGGCCGTTCGTGCCGCTGCCGGACACCGCCGCGACGTCGACGTTGTGTTCGCGTGCGAGCCGACGTACCGCGGGTGAAAAGCGGCGCAGACCGCTCGTCGTCGCGACGCCGTTGCCGCCGTGCGAACCGTTCGAGCTGCCGTTGGACGCGGAGACCGTCGCCGGCACGGCGGCCGGCGCCGCAGGGGACGTCTCGGCCGGCGGCTCGGGCACGACGCCCGCTTCGTCGATGATCGCGATCGGAGCTCCCGTCGCGACGGTTTCGCCTTCCTTACAGATGATCTCGCGCAGCACGCCGCTCACGGGCGAGGGCACTTCGGCGTTGACTTTGTCCGTCGACACCTCGACGAACGCTTCGTATTTCTCGACCGCGTCGCCCGGCTTCTTGAGCCACTGCGCGACGGTGCCTTCGGTAACGGTTTCGCCGAGTTGCGGCATCGTGATCGTCATGTCGTTTTAGTACCGAACCAGTTCGCGCATCGCATCGGCCATCTCGTCGGTCGACACCATGAATTCTTCCTCGAGCGGAAGCGCGTAGCCCATCGCCGGAACGTCGGGGCCGCAGAGGCGCCGGATCGGCGCGTCGAGTTCGAAGAACGCTTCTTCGGCGACCATCGCCGCGATCTCGGCGCCGATGCCGCCGAATTTGTTGTCCTCGTGCACGATCAGGAGTTTGTGCGTCTTGCGGACGCTCGCGAGGATCGTCGTCCGGTCCATCGGGCGGATCGACCGCAGATCGATCACTTCGACCGAGAGCCCCTCGCCCGCGAGACGTTGCGCGGCTTCGATCGCCTGGTGCACGTACAGACCGTACGACACGACCGTCAGCGCGTCGCCCGGATGCTTCACGTCGGCGAGACCGATCGGAATCGTGTAGTGCTCCGACGGCACCTCGCCTTTGACGAGGCGATACGTCTTCTTGTGTTCGAGGAAGAGCACGGGATCCGGATCGTCGATCGCGGCGTTGAGCAGCCCCTTGATGTCTGCGGGGAACGACGGCGCGACGATCTTGAGCCCGGGCACGTGATAGAAGAGCGCTTCGATCGAGACGCTGTGCGAGAGCGCGCCGCGGACGCCGCCGCCGTACGGCGTGCGGATCACGAGCGGACACGTGTAGTCGCCGTTGCTGCGATAGCGCGTCTTCGCCGCTTCGCCGACGATCTGGTTGAACGCCGGATAGATGAAGTCGGCGAATTGAATCTCCGCGATCGGGCGCAGCCCTTCCATCGCCATCCCGATCGCGACGCCGACGATCGAGGCTTCGGCGAGCGGCGTGTCGATCACACGCTCCGCGCCGAACTCTTCGATGAAGCCCTTCGTGATGAGGAAGACGTTGCCGCGCGCCCCGACGTCCTCGCCGAGCACGAGCGTCCGTTCGTCGTTCTTGAGCGCTTCGTACAACGTGTGGCGAACCGCCTCCACGTTGTTCATGACGGTCGAGGGCGATGCTACAGCCATGGCTCGTGCGTTCCTTCGTAGACGTTCGTATAGAGATCGCTCGCGAGCGGATACGGTAACGCTTCGGCGCGATCGGTCACGTCGTTCACGTGCGCGAGGATCTCGCGCTTCATGGCGGAGACGTCGTCCGAGGTGATGACGCCGGCCTCGACGAGCACGCGCTCGAAGCGCGGGACCGGATCGAGGTGGCGATGCCGCTCGATCTCCTCACGCGTGCGATAGGTGCGATCGTCGTCGTCCGTCGTGTGCGAGAGGAAGCGGTAGCACTTCGCCTCGACGAGCGTCGGGCCGCCGCCGGAGCGCGCGCGTTCGAGCGCGCCGTTCATGACGCCGTAGACGGCGATCGGATCGGAGCCGTCGACGATCTCGCCGCGCATGCCGTAGCCGTCGGCCTTCTCGACGACGTCGCGCACCTTCATCTGCCGGTCGCGCGGTGTGGAGATCGCCCACTCGTTGTTCTCGCAGAGGAACACGATCGGGAGGGCGTGGACGGCGGCGAAGTTCATGGATTCGTGCCACTCGCCTTCGCTCGTCGCGCCGTCGCCGAAGCTCGCGAGGACGGCGCGGCCGCTCTCTCCGCGCAGCTTCATCGCGTACGCGGCCCCGACGGCATGCGGCAGATGGGCGGCGATGATCGAACTGATCGACATCAGGCCGATCGCGCGGCCGGTGAAGTGGTTCGGGAACTGCCGGCCGCCCGAGATGTCGGCCGCGCGCGCGAACATCGCGAGCAGCACCTGGAGCGGCTCCATGCCGATGCCGATGCACAAACCGATGTCGCGGTAGTACGGCACGAGGACGTCGCGACCGCGGGCGAACGCGAGCGCGCTTCCGGCGTGGATGCCTTCGTGACCCTCGCTGCCGGTCGCGAACGGAATCTTCCCCTGCCGGTTGAGCTGGAAGCCGCGGTTGTCGAGCGTTCGCTGGAGCAACATGTTCCGTAACATCCAACGGAGCTGTTCCTCGTCGAGCCCGTGTCGCTCGAGCGCGGGCTTCGTGATCGCTTCGGCCATGCGTGCCTCCCGGTACGAGTTTATCCGGGCCGCTGGTTCCGAATCCTTTCGGGATGTGAAAAACGTAAGGTCGCGCCGGGGAGCGAGGGAGCGCGTCGCGCGACGTCCTTAATGTCCCGATAACCGCCGTTAATGCTGACATAGTGTAGAAGGGCTTTAATCGTTTGGGCTTTTACCCGTCGGTAACACCCGGTAGAATTGTTCGCCTCGTTCGAGAAAGAAGTGCTTTGATTCGATCTCTTCTGTTGCGTCGCGTCCGCTACGCGCTCGCAGTATCGTTGCTCGTGCCCGTCGCGGCGACGTCCGCGGCGCCGGCGTTCGCGCAAACGTCGGCCACCGGAACGTTGACGGGCACCGTCGTCGACGTCGCGGGGAAGGTGCTCGGCGGCGTACGCGTCACGATCTCGAGCGCGAGCTCGTCTCGCACGATCCGTACGGCAAACGACGGCACGTTCAGCGCGACCGTCCCGCCCGACACCTACACCGTCACCGTCGCGGCGAGCGGTTTCGAAACGACGCAACAAGACGGCGTGACGGTCACGCCCGGCCGGAGCACGAGCGTCAAGTTCGCGCTCCCGAACGCGACCCTGACGACGATCGGACAGACGACGGCGACGCGCTCCACGTCCGTCAACACCGGTACGGCCGCCACGGCCACCGTGACGAACCAGACGTTCACCGACCAGGGCCAGAACCAAGTCGCGAACGTGCTCGATCAGATTCCCGGCGTCGAGATCAATCGCAGCTCCGGAAACGAGCCGGCAGCGAATACGTCGATCTCGATCCGAGGCGCGCAGCCGTACGAGTCGCAGATCCTCATCGACGGCCATCCGACGCTGACGTCGGCCAACGGTGCGTACGGCTTCAACAGCACGTTCATCAACGCGCTGCTGCTCGGCGACGTCGAGGTCACGAAGGGTCCCGGTAATCTCCCGAACACGATCGAAGATGCCGTCGGCGGTACGCTGAACTTCCGGACGCCGACGATCACGGGCGGCCCGACCGGAACGGCGGTCGTCGGCTACGACTCGTTCAACGGAAATTATTACGGCGTCCGGGTTTCCGATACGTTCGGAAAGCTCGGCGTGTTGCTCGGTATCGCCTACAATCAAACTCCGGGCTACCTCGCGCCGGGCAACATCTACGGCGGCACGAACGCTGCGTCGATCTATCCGAAGGTGACGCCCGGTACGGCACTCGACCCGCACCTCGGCGTCGTCGATTACGCCTACCACGCGACCTCGAATTTCGCGAGCTTCACCCAACTCGCGAAACTCTCGTACAACTTCTCGCCGCAGACGTCGATCTTGCTCACGCAATATTCGACGCAGACCAACAACGACGAGACGGGCAACAACTATCTCTACGTCGATGCGACGATCGTGCCGTGCCTTCAGAAGAAGCCGGCGGGCGCGTGTACCGCCGGCGGCACGGGGCAGAACTACACGTCGGATCCGAACCTCGGCCTCATCGGGCAGAACGTTCCGATCGACGTCTACGCGCCGTATCCGAATACGACGCAGTTCGACAACGAACCGATCTACGCGGCGGAGTTCCGCACGGTCGTCGGGCCGGGTTCGTTGCTCGCGCGCTACTACGCGGGAAGCATCGAACGCACCGTCACGCAAGCCTATTCGCCCGTCGCGATCATTCCGTGTCCGACGCCGGCGTGTCCGAACGATTCCGACCTGACGGCAAAACCGCCGGTGTACGCGTCGTACTACGGCGAACCGTACGTCGAAGACACGATCGACGTGCTGCACGGATTCGACGCGCAGTACACGGTGCCGTTCGGCAACAACTCCATCACGGCCGGCTTCGACCGTCACGTGGACACCGCGACGTTCGGCGAATACGATCCGACGCAAGGGCCGCCGACGTTCGACCAAAACATCAACGTGCAGAGCCTCGCGTACAGCATCCGCGGCTCGTTCCAGCTCACGCCGAAGCTGACGCTCACGTCGGGCAACTATCTCTCGAGCACGTCGTACGTCGGCACGCGCTTCGACCCGCGCGGCGGCCTCGTGTACAAGATCACGCCGCGGGCGATCGTCCGCGCGTCGGCCGGTAGCGCCTACGTCGCTCCCTACTACGACCTACTCAACCCGTCGACGTACGTGGACAGCGGCACGCTCAACTCGCGACCGTCAACTTCAAGCCGGAGACGTCGTTCGGCTACGACCTCGGAACGGACGTGAAGCTCGATCGCGACACGCTGATCAGTGCCGACGCCTACCTGACGAACATCTTCAACCGCTATGCCTCGGTGACGACGGAAAACACCGGAACGTTCGACGGCAAACCCTACACGATGGTCACGCAGAACGGCAATCAAGCGGTCGTGCGTCAAGAGGGCGTCGAGTTGCAGGTGCTCCACGCTCCGCGCGTCGGCCTCGGCGTCCACAGCGCGGTCGATATCTTGCGCGACTACGCGTACGATCAGAGCAACGCGAACTTCTCGATCAACAGCATCTTCAGCGCGACGCCCGGCAACTACGTGCAGCTGCCGACGTATCCATACATGAAACTTCGGAACGATCTGTTCTACACGTTCGGGAACGGCGCGCAAGCACGTGCGAGCGCGACCTCGTACGGCGCGAACAACGCGTTCGGCGAACCCGGCTTCACCGAGTTCGACGGTGAGTTCCGCGTGCCGCTCAAGGGCTCGCTCGTGCTCAACGTCGGTGCGACGAACCTGTTCAACCACGACGACTACCGGCCCGGCGGCATCTACGACGGCGGTCCGACGTATCAAGCGCTCGGCGGCGGTACGTCGTACACGACGCAATACTTCGTGCAGCCGCGTACGTTGTTCGTTCAACTGCAGCGGAGCATCGGTCCGAACGGTTCCGTCTTGCCGTCGCGTACGAGCCTCTAGCGGTCCCGGGGTCGCGGCGGGGCGCGTCGAACGGGCGGTGATGCTCGCTCTCGATCGCGTCCCGACCGACGACCTCGTCCGGGTCCGCCGGCATCTCCATCGGCGGCCGGAACTGTCGATGGTCGAACACGAAACGGCGGCCTTCGTCGCGGACGAGCTCGGGAAGCTCGGCCTCGACGAGATCCGCACGGGGATCGGCAAGACGGGCGTGCTCGGGACGCTCGTCGGCGGCAAGCCCGGACCCGTCACGCTCTTACGCGCCGACATGGACGCGTTGCCGATCGTGGAACTCGTCGAGGCGGAGTATCGCTCGGAACGCAGCGGCGTCATGCACGCGTGCGGCCACGACGGGCACGTCTCGATCTTGCTCGCCGCGGCGCGAACGCTCGCCGAGCGGCGCGCCGAGATCCCGGGCACGCTCGTCTTCTGCTTCCAGCCGGGTGAAGAAGGCAGCGCGGGCAACCGCTTCATGATCGAGGACGGTGCGCTCGAGAATCCGCACGTCGATCGCACGTTCGCCCTCCATCTCTACAGCGGTCTCGACGTCGGAAAGATCGGCGTCCGCGACGGTGCGTTCTTCGCGTCGGCCGACGAGTACACGCTGACGATCAAGGGCAAGGGCGGCCACGGCGCGATGCCGCAACTCGCGGTCGATCCGATCGTCGCGTCGTCGTATTTCGTGACGATGCTGCAAACGATCGTCAGCCGCGAGATCGCGGCCAAGGACGCCGCGGTGTTCACGGTCGGCAAGTTCTCGGCCGGCACGACGTTCAACGTGATTCCCGACGAGGCGACGTTGATGGGGACCGTGCGTTGCTTCGATGCCTCCGTGCGCGCGTCGATGCCGGAGCGCATGGAGCGCATCGTGCGCGGCCTCGGCGAGGCGATGCGGGTCGATTACGACCTCGATTACCACTGGTCGTACCCGCCGACGGTCAACGATCGCGAGACGAACGAGGTCGTGCGCGAGGTCGGGCGCGCGGTGCTCGGGGCGGACGACGTCGTCGAGCACGACATCGTCATGTGGGCCGAGGACATGTCGTTCATGCAGGAGCAGCGGCCGGGCGCCTACTTCATCGTCGGCGCGCGCGGCGGCGACGCGACGGCGTTTCCGCACCACAACGCCCGGTTCGACATCGACGAGCGGGCGCTCGACGTGGGCTACGCGATGATGACGGCGCTCGGATTGCGGGGCTGACGCGAGCGTCATCGGCACGATTGTTCGACAATTGTCCAATGACCGGTCTCACAGTAGGCCGTAACGTATAAGACTGATGGGTCTGCTTCCGTCGACCTCGCCGCTCACCGTGGAGGAACACGACGCCTGCGGCGTCGGCTTCATCGCGGACCTGGGCGGTGCCGGCACCCACGAGGTCGTGCGTCTGGCGCTGCAGGGCGTGGCGGCGATGATGCATCGGGGCGCGCGCTCCGCGGACGGGCGCACGGGCGACGGCGCCGGCATCCTCTGCGAGACGCCGCGCAAGTTTCTCGCGCGCGAGCTCGAGCGCGTCGACCTGCAGGCGTCGTCGAGTCACCTCGCCGCCATCTGCCTCTTTCTCCCGCGGGAAGCGGACGCGGCGGCCGCCGCGCGCGCCGCGATCGAGGCGCGCGTGCACTCCGTCGACGTAACGCCGCTGCGGTGGCGCACGCCGGGGACGCACGAGGACATCCTCGGTACGCAGGCGCGCACGACGCGGCCGACGGTCGAGCAGCTCGTCGTCGACATGGGTCCCGGCAACGTCCGCGAGCGGATGCGCTCCGCCGCGCGCGCCATCGAGAAATCGCTGCGTGAGTTCGGCCCGACCGCATCGCTGCTCTCGTGTTCCGCCACGTCCGTCGTCTACAAGGCGCTGCTGTCGTCCGACGAGCTCGGTATGTATTTCGACGACCTCCGCGATCCGCTCTTCGCATCGCGGTTCGCGCTGTTCCATCAGCGATTCTCGACGAACTCGTCGCCCTCGTGGCGGCTCGTGCAACCGTTCCGGCACATCGCGCACAACGGCGAGATCAACACGATCACGGGCAATCGCGCGTGGCTGAACGCGCGCGGCATCGCGACGATGCCGGGCGCGAGCGATTCGTACGACTTCAACACGTCGGTCGACGCGATGGTCGGCGCCGGTTATCGCGTGGACGACGCCGTCGACTTGCTCCTCGCGCCCGCGATCGACGCGAGCGACGAGCGGCTGCGCGCGTATTACGACGCGCACGTGCCGACGGTCGAACCGTGGGACGGTCCGGCCGCGATCGTCTTCGCCGACGGCGACACGATCGGCGCCGCGCTCGACCGGACGGGGTTGCGACCGCTCCGCTGGTGCCGGACGGCGTCGAACAAAGTCCTCTGCGCGTCCGAAGCCGGCATCGTCGATTTCGGCGGCGACGAGATCGTGCGGCGCGGCCGTCTCGGCCCCGGCGGCCGGCTCATCGTGCGCTTCGCCTCGAGCCAGGTCGTCGAGACGGAACAGTTCCGGAACGAACGCCGCGACCGCGCCGATTTCCGCGACGTCGTACGCAGCTGGAATTTCGATCTCGCCGACCGCATCGAAACGGCGGGCGTGCCGCCGTCATTGCCGAGTCTCCACCGGTTCGGCTGCACGCGCGAAGAGCTCAAGGACGTCGTCGGCATCCTCGCGGCGGCGGCGGAACCGACGTCGTCGATGGGCGACGATGCGTCGCTCGCGTTCTTCGAGCGGCGCACGCCCGTCGCGGAGTATCTGCGCGAGCGTTTCGCGCAGGTGACGAATCCGCCGATCGACCCGTTGCGTGAGAAGCTCGTCTTCGATCTGCGCGCCTGGGTCGGTTCGGGCGACATCAACGGCGACATTCCGGCCGTCGGCGCCGCCGTGCGTCTCGAGAGCGCGATCCTCTCCGAAGCGGATTTCGACACGTTGCGTTTCGACGCGCGCCTCGTCCAGCAGTCGCTGCCGCTCGAGCTCGGCGATCTGTCGTTGCACGCGCGGCTGCTCTCGCTCTGCGACGCGGCGGAGAAGGCGGTGCGCGGCGGCGTGTCGCTGATCGTGCTCGACGATCGCCCCGACGTGCCGAACGTGCCGGCGCTGCTCGCGTCGAGCGCCATCCACCAGCGGCTCGTGCAGCGCGGCCTGCGCATGCAGGCCTCGCTCGCGGTCGCCGACGGGTACGCACGCGACGCGCACGCGATCGCGGCGTTGATCGGCACGGGTGCGAACGTCGTGTCGCCGTGGCTCGGGTTGCGCGCCGCGAGCGAGGCGGGCAGCGGCACGGCCTATCTGACCGGCCTCCGCGCCGGCCTGTTGAAGATCTTGGCGAAGCTCGGCATCTGCACGCTGCGCTCGTACGTCGGCGCGCAGACGTTCGAATCGATCGGTCTGCACGGCGAGATCGGCGAGTTGTGTTTCCCCGGCGTGAAAGCGCACGCGCCGTCGGTGCGCTTCTCGGAGATCGAGAGCGACGTCCGCGCGTGGTTCGCAGCGTCGCGTGAGGAGAAGCCCCTGCCCGATCGCGGGACGTTTCGCTTCCGGCGCGACGGCGTGCGGCACGCGTTCGATCCGAACGTCATCAAGCAATTGCGCGCGACCGCGATGCACGGCGACTACGCGGCGTTCGAGGCGCTCTCGGACGCGATGGAAGCGCGCGGGCCCGTCGCGCTCCGCGATCTGCTCGCCGCGGTGCCGTTACGCGATCCGATTCCGCTCGAGCAGGTCGAGCCGATCTCGGAGATCCTGAAGCACTTCACGACCGCCGCGATGTCGCTCGGCGCGCTCGCACCCGAGGTGCACGCGACGATCGCGCGCGCGACGAACCGCATCGGCGCGAAGAGCAACTCGGGCGAGGGCGGCGAGCACGCCTTGCGCTACGATCGTAAAATCGACCGCGGCCGCAGCAAGATCAAGCAGGTCGCGTCCGGACGTTTCGGACTCGGCGTCACGTATCTCGCGAGCGCCGACGAAATCGAGATCAAGATGGCGCAGGGCTCGAAACCGGGCGAGGGCGGCCAGATTCCCGGTCACAAGGTGACGGACGAGATCGCCGCGTTGCGCGGCGCGCAACCCGGGCGGCCGCTCATCTCGCCCCCGCCGCATCACGACATCTACTCGATCGAAGATCTCGCGCAACTGATCTACGATCTGCGCCGCGCGGCGCCGCACGCCCGCGTCGCCGTCAAGCTCGTCGCGCAATCCGGCATCGGCTACGTCGCGAGCGGCGTCGCGAAAGCCGATGCCGATGCGATCCACATCAGCGGCCACGACGGCGGCACGGGCGCGTCGCCGCTCTCGTCGATCAAGCACGCCGGGCTGCCGTGGGAGATCGGGCTCGTCGAGACGCATCACGCGCTCCTCGCGAACGGGTTGCGCTCGCGCGTGCGCCTGCGCGTCGACGGCGGCTTCAAGAGCGGCCGCGACGTGATCGTCGCGACGCTGCTCGGTGCCGAGGAGTACGGATTCGGCAGCGCGCTGCTCGTCGCGCTCGGCTGCATCTACGCGCGTCAGTGTCACAAGAACACCTGTCCCGTCGGAATCGCGACGCAAGATCCGGTCTTGCGCGCGAAGTTCGCCGGCACCGACGACGAAGCGATCGCGTATCTCGAGTTCGTCGCGCACGACGTGCGACGCCGGCTCGCGGCGCTCGGCGCGCGTTCGCTCGACGAGGTGCGCGGTCGCAGCGACCTCGTGCGCCGGCGCGCGCGGGACGGCGACGAACGGATGCACGACGTCGATCTTTCCGAAATCTTGCGCTTGCCCGAGCGTCCCGAGAATCCGCGGCGACCCGCGATGGAGCCGACGCATCTCGACGACCTCGTGCCGCGTCCGTGGACGGCGCAGCGCAAGCCGTGGCACACGACGCCCGAGTTGCACGTGTCGCCGGCCGATCGTGCGATCGGCGCGCGGCTCGCGCACGAGTTCGCGGTACGCCGGAGCGCCGGCGAGGAGACGGGCGAGCTTCGCGTTCGCTACCACGGTACGGCGGGTCAGAGTTTCGGCGCGTTCCTGACGGACGGCATCGCGCTCGAACTCGACGGCGATGCGAACGATTACGTCGGCAAGAGCATGGAAGGCGGCCGCATCGTCGTGCGCGGCTTCGGCGAGCGCCAGGAACCGATCGCCGGCAACGCGTGCTTCTACGGCGCGCGCGGCGGCGAGGGTTTCATCCGCGGCAGCGCCGGCGAGCGCTTCGGCGTGCGCAACAGCGGCGCCGAGCTCGTCGTCGAGGGCGCCGGCGATCATGCGTGCGAGTACATGACGCGCGGCACGGCCGTCATTCTCGGCCCCGTCGGCGTGAACGTCGCGAGCGGCATGAGCGGCGGCGTGCTCTACCTCGCGCCCGGCGGCACGGTCGATGCGGAACGGCACGGCATCGCGTTCGGGCCGACCGACTGCCGGCCGACTGCGATGACGGAGCACGATGAGGATGCTGCGGAGCTACGCGCTATTCTCGAGCGCCATCTCGCGCAGACGGGCTCGCAGCGCGCGCGCACGCTCCTCGACGAGTGGCCGCGTTCGCTCGCTCAGGTGCTTCGCATCGCGGTGCCGACGATCGCGATCGCGGCGACGAACGTCGCGCAGCCGATCGCGGTGGGAGCGCCCTAGCGCGACCGGATCAGTCGGGCTTGCGCGTCGCCGCGGCGGCCATGTTGTCGACGATCTTGCGCGATTCTTCCGCCATCTTGATCGCGACGTCGCGGCTCTGCTGGGCGGACTCGCGCAGCGCTTCGCTCCCGAGGCGCATGAAGTCGTTGAGGTGCGACATCGCCGACTGCGTTTGACTCGCGGCGATCTCGGTCGACTCCGCAGCGTGCTTCGCGAGCGTCTTCTGGAGCTCGCGCGCGTTCTCGAGCGACTGCTCCAAATGCGGTTTGATCTGCTCGGCCGCCGTCTCGGTCGCGGCGGCGACTTGGCGCTGCATCTCACGCGCCTGCGCGAGCGCCCGGTCCATCGCGTCGTTGAAATTCATACGAACCTCTTTTCGGAAAGGAAGGATTCGCCTCCTCAGCGACCCTCGTCGACGGTCATCACCCAGCGGACCGCCCGCGCGTACTGCTCGAGTTCGCGCGTCGTCCGTTGCAGCCACGCGAACGTGCTGTCGTACACGGCGCGCTTGCCGCGGGCGTCGTCGTGATCCTTCACGTACCGCCGCGCGAGCTCGAGTTGCCGTTCGACGGCGTCCCATTCCGTGCGGAGCGTGTCTTCCGAGGCGTCCGACAAGCGATCGATGAGCGGCGGCGAAGGCGATTCCGGGTGCCGCATGGCGTATTCGAGGCGTGCGAGGGCATACGTACTCGTCGTCGTGATGAACGACCCCAGTAGTTGCACCAGGCGCACTTCCATACTCCAATGCTATTTCCATAAGCGCGCGAAGTCACCCACCTGAGGAACGAACAGAGAATGCAGAACGGCCAGCGGCGATACGCGATCGTCGGGAACGGATTCGCCGGCACGACGGCCGCGGAGCAACTGCGCAAGCAGGACGCCTCGGCGTCGATCGTCATGTTCACGGACGAGCCGTACACGCTGTACAACCGGATCGCGCTGCCGCCGCTGCTGCGCAAGCAGGTCGCCCAAGCGAAGGTGATCATCCGCGACCTCGCGTGGCACGAAAAGCACGCGATCGATCTTCATCTGAGCACGAAGGTCGAGCACATCGATTTCGAAGAGAAGGTCGTCTACGCCGGCGGCACGGGCTACCCGTACGACGCGCTCTTGATCGCGACGGGCGGCCGTCCCAACCGCTGCGAGTCGCCGGGCGCCGAGGGCGCGCACAACGTGTTCAACTTCCAGTACATGGACGACACGCTCGCGATCTCGGAGTCGCTCGAGACGGCGAAGAGCGCCGTCGCGGTCGGCGGCTCGTTCATCGCGTACGAACTCGCCGAGGCATTTTCCGCGCGCGGCGTCGAGACGCACTGGCTCGTGCGCGGTCCGCGTTTCCTGCGGCGCATGCTCGACGAGATCGCGGGCGAGATGATCGACGAGGCCGCGCGCGAGGACAACGTGCACGTGCACTACGAGGAAGAACTCGGTTCGCTCGTGCGTTCGAACGGCTCCGTCACGAAAGCGATCACGAAGAGCGGCAAGGAGATTCCGGCGGACTGCGTCGGCGTCGGTCTCGGGCTCACGATGAACACGGAGATCGTGGCCGGGACGCCGATCGAGGTGAAGACCGGCATCGTCTGCGACGACCGGCTCGAGACGAACGTCAAAGGCATCTTCGCGGCGGGCGACATCGCCGAGTTTTACGATCCGATCGCGGACATGAACTACCGCATGGGGACGTGGAACAACGCCGGCGCACACGGCAAGGTCGTCGCGATCAACATGGCTGGCGGCGACATGCGCTACCACGACGTGCCGGAATATTCGAGCCTGCTGTTCTCCACGCAGACGATCACGCAATTCGGCATCTCGCCCGAGTACCGTGACGACCTCGAGATGGTCCGCAAAGTCGATGCCGAGAAGAAATGGTATCGCGCACTGTTCTTTTGGAAAAACCGGCTCGTCGGCGGCGTGCTCATCGGTAAGGGCAACCGCGCCGGAAAGCGCAAATTTCTGGAGGCGATCAAGGCGAAGACCGAGTTCCCGCCGGGTGAGTGGGAATCGATCCTGGACTGGACGGCCTAGTCTTCGAAGCTCGGCGAGAGGTCGTGGTTGGCGGCGTCGAATCGTTTGCTATGATTTTGACGACGGCTACCGGCCTCGTTTCCGAATTGCGTGCGGTCGTCGGAGATCGCAACTGCGTGGCCGACCCGGGCGGCTTGCGCACCTACGAATGCGACGGGCTCGCCGGGACGCGCGTGCGGCCGGCGGTCGTCGTGATGCCGGAGACCACGCAGCAGGTCGCGGCCTGCGTGAAGATCGCTCGTGCGCACGGCGCGCCGATCGTTCCCCGCGGTTCGGGCACGGGGCTTTCGGGCGGCGCACAACCGGTCGAA
>CAJCIN010000067.1 GCA_903970385.1 Rhodospirillales bacterium
CTTCCGTTTGAAGATCAGGCGCATGATCGCCGCCAGCTCGTCTTCGGTGCGCACGTTCGCGAGCGCGTCGGCCGGCCCGCCGATCTTCCACGACGTGTACGGTGCGAGCGGCTCGTCGAAACGCACGCGGCCGCCGGAGATCTGCGCGAGCCGCGCGCGGTCTTCGTCGTCGAGCACCGTCCCGTCCGCACGCTCCATCGCGCTCACGCGCGCGCGCCGCTCGGCGCGAGCTCGCGCGCGAGCGCGGCCGCGGCGTTCGTGATCGAGCCGGCACCGAGCGCGAGCACGAGCGCGCCGTGCGGTGCGTGCTCGAGAAGATACGCCGGGACCGCGGCGGCGTCTCCGACGTACGCCACGTCGACGCCGAAGCCGGCGAGCGGCGCGCCGATCGAGCGTGCGTCGACGCCCGGCAGCGGCGCTTCCGATGCGGCATACACGTCGGTGAGGACCACGCGGTCGGCGCCGCGGAGCGCGTCCGCGAACGCGCGAGCGAGATAGTGCGTGCGCGTGTACCGATGCGGTTGGAACGCGACGACGATCGGTCCCGAAAAATTCTCGCGTGCGGCCGCGAGCGTCGCGGCGACGGCCGTCGGATGGTGCGCGTAGTCGTCGACGAGCGTCATGCGCGGCGTGCGTGCGAGAATCTCGAAGCGCCGGCGCACGCCCGCGAACGCGGCGAGCGCCCGCGCGATGCTCGCGAAACCGACGCCGAGCTCGAGTCCGATCGCGACGGCGGGCAACGCGTCGAGCACGTTGATCGCGCCGGGAACGGCGAGTGCGATCTCGCCCGCGACGTTACCGTCGACGACGACGTCGAAGCGCGACCCGAAATCGGCGTACGTCGCTCGCACCGCGCGCACGCCGGCGCTCGGACCGAAGCCGAACGTGCGCGTGCGCGCCGCCCGCGGCCGCGTCGCGAGCGTCGCGGCGCGCGCGTCGTCGCTGCCGAAGAGCACGAGACCCGTCGCGCCGACGCCGTCCGTAAAACGTTCGAACGCTTCGACGAGCGCGGGCAGCTCCGCGTCGGACGAGATGTGATCGTTCTCGACGTTCGTCACGACCGCGATCTCGGGACGCAGATCGAGGAACGACCGGTCCGATTCGTCCGCTTCGCTCAGCAGCCACGCGCCCGCGCCGTCGCGCGCGTTCGTCGCCGTGTCGATGCGTTCGCCGCCGACGATCACCGTCGGATCGAGTCCCGCACCTTCGAGCACGCACGCCGTCATCGCGGTCGTCGTCGTCTTGCCGTGCGTGCCGGCGATCGCGATGCCGCGCCGTTCGCGCATCAGATGCGCGAGCAACTCGCCGCGATGCACGATCTCGAGACCATCGTCGCGCGCCGCCGCGAGCTCCGGATTCTCGCGCGGAATCGCCGTGCTGACCACGACCGTCCCCGCGCCGCGCACGTTCTCGGCGGCGTGTCCGATCGACACGCGCGCGCCCTCGCTCGCGAGCCGTTCCGTGAGGTCCGTGCGCCGATCGGACGAACCCGAGACGGCGTAGCCGCGCTGCAGCAAGATGCGCGCGAGGGCCGACATGCCGATGCCGCTGATCCCGACGAAATGCACCGCACGCGAGAGCCTCACGGAAGCGCACTGTTCGAAGCGAGAAGGTGCTTCACCCGCGCCGCGATCGTCGTCCGCGGATCGACGCTCGCACGCGCTCGCGCTGCCGCGCGCAACCGCGCGAGCGCATCGGTCGCGAGCATCGCATCGAGCTCGGCACGGAGACGTTCGCCCGAGAGTTCGCGATCGGCGAGCACGCGTGCGGCACCGGATGCCGCGTAGGCTTCGGCGTTGTGACGTTGATGGTCGGCCGTCGCGAACGGATACGGCACGAGGAGCGCGGGCGTGCCCGTCGCCGCGAGTTCGCCGAGCGTCGAGGCGCCAGCGCGCGCGACGACGACGTCGGCTGCCGCGAACGCGTCGCGCGGATCGTCGAGATACGGAACGACGACGACGCCGGCGCGCCCGGCGAAGCGCGTTCGCAGCGCGTCGTGGTCGCGCTCGCCGCTGATCGCGACCAGCTGCCACGCGGGCGGCGCGAGCGCCGGGGCGGCCGCCGCGAGCGCGTCGTTGATCGACGCGGCGCCTTGGCTTCCGCCCATCGCGACGACGGTCGGCACGTCCGGTGCGAGGCCGAACGCGCGGCGTGCATCGCCGGCGTCGGCGTCGCGTCGCATCGAACTGCGGACGGGCATCCCGACGACGCGTTCGCGCGCGCGGAGCGGCCGACGCGGCGGGATCGCGTACCAGGTCTCGTCGACGAGGGGCGCGAGGAGGCGATTCGTCACGCCGGCGACGGCGTTTGCCTCGAAGAGCGCGATCTTCGCGCGCGAGACGCCGATCGACCGTAGCGCGCGCAGCGCCGCGACGACGGGCAACGCGACGTAGCCACCCGTCGCGATCAAGACGTCCGGTTTCGCGCGCCGCAGCACCGCGAGCGCTTGCACGAACCCGACGGCGTTCAGCACGGCCGTCCGGACGAGCGACGGCGAGAGCGAGCGCGCGAGCGGCGCCGCGCGCACGTAGGCGATCGGCACGCCCGCCGCCGGAACGATTCGCGCTTCGAGCCGGTCGCGCGTGCCGACGAAGAGCACGTCGAGCGGCGCGAACGCCGGCTCGTCCGCGAACGACTCCGCGAGCGCGAGGCCGGGGTAGATGTGGCCGCCCGTACCGCCGCCCGCGAGCACGAGCTTCACGCGGCCGCCGGCCTTACGCCGCGTGCGGGAGCGGGGCGCCGCGCGCGCGACCGATGTTGACGATCAACGCGACCGCGACGAGCGACGTGACGAGCGACGTGCCGCCGAACGAGATGAACGGGAGCGGCACGCCCGTGACGGGCCACGACGACGACACGACGCCGAGGTTGACGAACGCCTGGATCACGATCATCGCCGTGCAACCGACGGCGAGGAAGAATCCGAAGCGATCGTTCGCGCGGAGCGCGATGCGGATCGCGCGATACGCGAACACGACGAAGAGCGCGACGATGATCGCGATGCCGAAGAAGCCCGTCTCCTCGCCGATGATCGCCGCGATGAAGTCCGTGTGTGCTTCGGGCAACCAGAAGAACTTTTGGTGCGAGAAGCCGAGCCCGACGCCGAACCAGCCGCCGCTGCCGAGCGCCATCAGCGACTGCACGATGTGGAAACCCTTGTCTTGCGGATCTTTCCACGGATCGACGAACGCGATGACGCGCGCCCACTTGTACGGATCGTGCCGCACGAGCATGAGCGCGAACGGCGAGACGACGGCGACGATGAGCCCGAGATGCACGATGCGCGCGCCCGCGACGAAGAGCATCGTGCCCGCCGTGAACGCGAGCAGACTCGCCGTCCCGAAATCGGGCTGCTTGATCACGAGCATCGCCATCAAGCCGGTGACGAACGCGAGCGGGAAGACGCCGTGCACGAGCGACGTGATGCGTTCGCCCTTCTGCGCGAGCGCCGATGCGAGATAGACGACGAGCACGAGCTTCGCTATTTCCGATGGTTCGAATTGGAACGGCCCGACGCCGAGCCAACGGCTCGCGCCGCCGGCCAAGACGCCGACGTGCGGCACGAGCACGAGCGCGAGCGCGACGATCGTGCCGAGCAGCGCGACGGGCGCGATCTTGCGCAACGCCCGGTAGTCGATGCGATAGGTGACGAACGCGGCGGTCGCCGCGACGGCGAGCCACGCCACCTGCCGTTTGAGAAAGTACGCGGCGTCGTGATGGAGCGCGACCGCGAACGCGCTCGACGCGCTGAAGATCATGACGAGCCCGATCGCGACGAGCGCGGCGATCGCCGCCACGAGCGTCGTGTCGGGCGCCGGACGCGCGACGCGTTCAACCATGCGTGGCCGCCGCCCCGCGGAC
>CAJCIN010000068.1 GCA_903970385.1 Rhodospirillales bacterium
CGAGCAGGGCTTGCACGGCCGCGGGTTCTGCTAAGAACGCGTCGTGCCCGTGATCGGAGACGAGCTCGAAATACGCGCTGTCGGCACCCTCGCGAGCGAAACGCTCGGCCGTTTCGCGCACGTATTTCGCGAGGAAGAGCCAGTCGCTCGAGATACCGACGAAGCTAAACTCGGGGTGGGGCACGTCGAGGGTGCGCTCGCGCAGGTCGAAGGTATCCATCGCTCGCGTCAGCGCCAGATATGCGAGCGGCTCCATGCGCTTTGCGAAGAGCGCGCCTTGATAATCGAGATACCCCTCGACGTCGTAACGGCCGCGCGGGTCGCGCGTCGGATCGCCGCCGTTGCGATCGAACTTGCGCGCGTATCGCTCGGCGAGTAGCGCTTCGGACTTGTACGTGAGCATCGCGATCTTGCGCGCGAGCGCGATGCCCGCTTCGGGCGTGCGCGCGATCGCGATCGCTTCGCGCGCGACGGCGTTGAGCGCGATGCCCATCGCGGCGAAATGATCGTACGCGCCGATCGCGATCACGCGTTCGATCTGCGCCGGCGCTTCGAACGCCCACGCGATCGCCTGCATCCCGCCGAGCGAACCGCCGACGACGGCCGCGAAGCGCCGTAGGCCGATGTCCGCGAGCGCTTCGCGCTGCGCGCGAACCATGTCGGCGACGGTGACCAGTGGAAACCGATCGCCGTACGGGAGACCGTCGGGCGCGAGCGACGCCGGTCCCGTCGAACCGTAACAGCTGCCGAGCGCGTTGATGCCGACGATCGCGAGCGCGCGCGTGTCGAGCAGCTTTCCGGGGCCGGCGAGCCCGCTCCACCAGTCGAGCACGCGCGAGGTGCCGGTCAATGCGTGCGTGACGAGCACGACGTTACTTCCGTCCGCGCGCGGTTCGCCGTAGACGCTGACGCGCTGCGTGATGCCGGAAAGCGAGACGCCGCAATCGAGCCGGAGCGGCCCGATCGCGACGTCGCGTTCGTAACTCGGTTCGGTCGGCGTCGCCGTCAGACCGTCGCGGGCTCGGGGTAGACGGTGCTCTTCGCACCCGCGAGCGCCTGCTCGAGATCGGCGATGATGTCCGCCGGGTCTTCGATGCCGACCGAAAGACGTACCATGTCTTCCGTGACGCCGGCTTCGATCTGCTGGACGACGTTGAGCTGCTGGTGCGTCGTCGTCGAGGGGTGGATCACGAGCGACTTCGCGTCGCCGACGTTCGCGAGCAGCGAGAAGAGTTTGAGACGGTCGATCAGCGCCTTCGCCGCGGCCGCTCCGCCCTTCACGCCGAACGTCAGGATGGCGCCCGCGCCCTTCGGCAGATACTTCTTGGCGCGCGCGTACGAATGATGGTCCTCGATACCGGGATACGACACCCACGTCACGTCCGCGTGTCCCTTGAGATACGTGGCGACGGCGAGCGCGTTCGCCGAGTGGCGTTCCATGCGCAACCCGAGCGTCTCGAGACCCTGGATGAACATCCACGCGTTGAAGGGCGAGAGTGCCGCGCCGAGGTCGCGCAACAACTGCACGCGGGCCTTGATGATGTACGCGAGATTCCCGAACGACGCGACGTAGCGCACGCCGTGATACGACGCGTCCGGTTCCGTCAACTCCGGAAACTTGCCGGATGCGGCCCAGTCGAAGTTGCCGCCGTCGACGAGCAGTCCGCCGATCGACGTGCCGTGACCGCCGATGAATTTCGTCGCCGAGTGCACGACGACGTTCGCGCCGAACTCGAACGGCCGCAAGAGGTACGGCGTCGCGAGCGTGTTGTCGATGATCAGCGGGATCTTGTTCTCGCTCGCGACGCCCGCGATCGCTTCGATGTCGAGCACGTCGACCTTCGGATTCCCGATGGACTCCGAGAAGATCGCCTTCGTGTTTTCGCGGATCGCCGCGCGGAACGCGTCGGGTTTCGACGAGTCGACCAGCGTGACGTCGATGCCGAACTTCGGAAGCGTGTGCGTGAACGCGCTGTACGTGCCGCCGTAGAGCGATGCGGAGGAGACGATGTGATCGCCCGAACGCGCGATGTTGAGCAGCGCGTAGATGTTTGCGGCCTGGCCGCTCGCGACGGCGAGCGCACCGACGCCGCCCTCGAGCGTCGCGACGCGCTGTTCGAGCACGTCGCTCGTCGGGTTCATGATCCGCGTATAGATGTTGCCGAATTCTTGCAGCGCGAACAGGCGCGCGGCGTGTTCGGCATCGTCGAACGTGTACGACGTCGTCTGGTAGATCGGGACCGCGCGCGATTTCGTGTGCGGATCGCCCGCGTGACCGCCGTGGATGGCGGTCGTATCGAATCGGTACTCACTATCTGGCACGAAGTGTCTCCTGAGCCGGCGTTGAGATGGCCGAGCTGGCAATGGTGGTGACGTATTCCCGCTCCGCGGGGGCGGTGACGGCGAGGTCTTCCCAGAGCGGAATGACGCTCGCGGGGGTGACGTGATGCTCGCCGAGGATCGCGTCGAAGCGGAGCGCGACGGTCTTCTCGACGGGTGCGGTTACGACGGCGGGTAAGCCGTCGAGCGGCTCGGTGTCGATGGCCGCCCGGACCAGCGCCT
>CAJCIN010000069.1 GCA_903970385.1 Rhodospirillales bacterium
TCTCGACCGCGACGTCGTCGCAGCGGGACGGTCGCTCGCCGAGAACGTCCTGGTCGCCGATTACGGCGACGCGGCGCGCATCGTCCGCAGCGCGCCGCCGTCACGGCGCCGGTCGTTCCTCGCGCTCGACGAGATCGCCGCACTGCACGGGCTCGCCGTGCGGCGCACGCTCGGCGCGCGACCCGGGCGCTGGCGCGAGACGACGGCCGGCCCGTTTCCGAGCGGCATGGTGCCGCCTCCGGCGTGGCTCGTGCCGCGCGAGGTCGCCGCGTTCGCGGACCGTGTCTCGACCGGGCCGGCCGCCGGCACGCACCGCATCGCCTGGGCGGCGGACGCGCACGCGCGCTTCACGCGCATCCACCCGTTCCAAACCGCGAACGGGCGCGCCGCGCGACTCATCACGAACCTTCTGCTCCGGCGCGCCGGTCTGCCCTCGCTCGTCGTGCGCCGAGCGGACGTCGCGCGCTACGGCGCCGCGCTGCGCGATGCGGATTCCCGCGACGTCTGGCCGCTCGCACTCTTCATCGGCCGGAGCGTCCTCGAGGGGACGGCGCGGCTCCTCGCGGAGAGCGAAGACGACGACGACTTGCGCGCCGTCTCGACGTTCGCCGAAGGTGCGCGGCGCGCCGCGCTCTACAAGGCCGCGCAGCGCGGCCGCCTTCGCACGGTGCGTCGGGCCGGCCAACTGCTCACGCGCGCCGCGTGGATCGCAGAGTACGACGCATAGTCGGGCGTGTTACGTCGCGCACAGGTTTTGCGAAGAACGTGTTAAGCCGATCGATCTTGTCGATAGTGAGACCACAACCATCATTCCGAAAGGCCGTCCGCTTGTCGAAACCCGCCGTCTCCCAACTTTTCGTCCTTCCGAAGCTGACCGGCCTCATGATCGTGGATCCGCTCCATCGCATCGTCAAGAACGAGATGGTGCTGAACCCGATGCACGATCTCGTGAAGGACGACGTCGTGTTCAGCCGCTCCATGCACGACCTCGTTAAAGACGACGTCGTCTTCAGCACGCCCATGCACGATCTCGTCAAAGACGACGTCGTCTTCAGCGAGCCCATGCACGAACTCGTCAAGAACGAGGTCGCGTTCAAGAAGGCCTGATCCGCAGGCCGTGAACGGCCGCGCTGCCCGGTAGGCGGCGCCGTCCGGCAGTCGAACGTCGTCTTCTTCATGGCGACGATCCTCGAGACGCGCGACCTCTGCAAGTCCTTCGCCGGCTATCGGGCGATCGACGGCGTCTCGATCGACGTCGAAGAGGGCGCGATCCACGCGATCATCGGCCCGAACGGCGCGGGGAAGACGACGTTCTTCAACCTGCTCTCCGGGTTCGAGAAGCCGACGCAGGGCACGATCGCGCTCGGCGGCCACGACATCACGGGACTCGCGCCGCACCGGATCTCGCGGCTCGGGATGGTCCGCAGCTTCCAGATCAACAGCATCTTCACGCACCTCACGGTGCTCGACAACGTCAAGGTGTCGCTCGAATCGTGCACCGAACTGCCGTCGCGTTTCTGGCTGTCGGGCAGCGCGACGAACCGTCTCGACGCACGCGCGCGCGAACTGCTCGCCGACGTCGGGCTCGAGCGCGAACGCGACGTCGTCGCCGCGCGGCTGCCCTACGGCCGCAAGCGCGCGCTCGAGCTCGCGATCTCGCTCGCACGCGAGCCGCGCGTGTTGCTGCTCGACGAGCCGACGGCCGGCATGGCGATCGAAGACGTCGCCCGCGTGTCGCGCACGATCGGTCGCATCCGCACGGGGCGTACGATCGTCCTCGTGGAGCACAACCTCAGCGTCGTCTCCGACCTCTCCGATCGGATCACGGTCTTGCAGCGCGGTAAGGTGCTCGTCGAAGGAACGTACGCGCAGGTACGTGACGACAAACGCGTCGTCGACGCGTATCTCGGCGGTGGTAGCGTCCATGCTTGAGACGCGCGACCTCAACGCCTACTACGACGAAAGCCACGTGCTGCGCGGCGTCGATCTGCGCGTCGAACGCGGCGAGATCGTCACGCTCGTCGGCCGGAACGGCGCCGGCAAGACGACGACGCTCAAGACGATCATGGGCATCGTTCGCGCGCGCTCGGGCGAGGTGACGTTCGAGGGTCGTGCGATCGCCGCGCTTCCGCCGGATCGCATCGCGCGCCTCGGCATCGGCTTCGTGCCCGAGGAGCGCGGGATCTATTCGACGCTCACGGTCGCGGAGAATCTCACGCTGCCGCCCGTCATCGGCGACGCCGCGTGGCCGCTCGACCGTATCTACGAACTGTTTCCGATCCTGCGCGAACGCGGCCGTGCGATGGGCACGACGCTCTCCGGCGGCGAGCAGCAGATGCTCGCGATCGCGCGCGTCCTGCGCAGCGGCGCGAAGCTGATTCTGCTCGACGAGCCGACGGAGGGGCTCGCGCCCGTGATCGTCGACGCGATCGGCGACCTGCTCCTCGAGATCAAGAAATCCGGCATCACGGTGCTGCTCGTAGAACAGAACCTCCGTTTCGCGAATCGCGTTGCCGACCGTCACTATCTGATGGTGCACGGCAAGATCGTCGACGCGATGACGACGGCCGACGCCGTCGCGCGCGAAGCCGATCTCCTCGCACACCTCGGCGTCTAGGGTTTCGCTACCGCGAGGTGGCGCGTGATGAAGTCGACCGTTTCCGTGAAGCGCGCGAGGTTGTGCGCGTAGGCCGTGTACTCGTGGAGTTCGTCCGGTACGACGGAGAATTGCGTCTCGACGCCGCGCGCTTCGAGCGCGGTCGCGAGCTGCACGCCTTGATCGAACGGCACGTTGCGATCGTCGTCGCCCTGGCTCAGGTACACGGGCGAGCGCCACGTCGACAGCGACGCGATCGGCGACGATTCGTAGGCGATGCGACGCTGCTGCGGCGTACCGATCGGATGCCCCATCCACGCATCGAGGATCGTGCTCCAGTCGTGCACGCCCGCCTGATCGGCGCCGACGGAGAACACGTCGGAGTTGCGCGCGAGGCCGAGCGCCGTGAGATAGCCGCCGTACGATAGGCCGTAGATGCCGAGCCGGTGCCGGTCGACGTCGGGCCGCGCGCCGAGGAGACGCGCGCCGGCGAGCACGTCTTGGTACTCGCTCGCGCCGAGATAGCCGCGCTTCGGCGCCTCGAAGAAATCGTGGCCGTACATGATGCCGCTGCGGTAGTTGACCGAGAGCACCTCGATGCCGCGGCTCGCGAGCAGCTGATTGATCTCGAAGAAGTTCGTGTACGTTTCGAAGTAGTGGAACGTCGTCAGCATCTGACGTTCCGGGCCGCCGTGCACGAAGATCATCGCGGGATGGTTGCCGCCGCCGCGCGGCACGAAGAGTTGCCCGTGGATCGCGAGACCGTCGGGCGCGTGGAAGACGATCGCGCGCGGCTTCACGAACGTCGCGAGCGCGGGCGAGGCGGCGGGCGGCAGAACGGGCGCGGGTGCCGCATTCGCGCGCGCGACCGTGACCGTTCCCGGTTGCGCGTAGGACGCATCGACGTACGCCGTCAGGCCGTTCGCGAGATCGGCCGGCGCCCATTGATTCGTCGCGCCGCCCGAGACGCGCGTCCGCGCTCCGTCGCGAAACGGAACGCGCCAGACGTGGCGGCTATCGAGATCGCCCTCGTTCGACGTGTACACGAGATCGCTGTCGTTCGCGCCGTTCGCGATCTGTTCGACGTCAAACGCTCCCGGCGTCAGCAGCCGCGGCACGCCCGCCGCGTCGTGCAGCGCGTAGAGATGGCGCCAGCCGTCGCGCTCCCATACGAACGCGAGATCGCCGTGCGCCGACCAGAACAGCGGCTGCACGCCGTCGGCGACTCGGAATTCGCTTCCGCGGCCACGCGACGCGCGCCATACGACGCCGCCCGCACCCGACCGTCCGTCGGCCACGACGATCGACCACGGCGGCGCGACCGCCGGATCGTCGTACGGCGTCGCCGTTTTCGGCATGCCGGGTTGGCGAACGAACGCAATCCGCGAGCTATCTTTCGACCACGCCGGCGCTCCGTCGTTCGCGAATCCCGGCGCCGCGAACACGACGTTCGGGCTGCCGAGTTCGTAAATGCCGACGAAGGCGTGATCGGAGCGATCGTTCGTGAACGCGAGCCGCGTGCCGTCGGGCGACCACAGCGGCCCGTCGACCGTTCCGCGCACGGTGCACGGCGTCTCCGGCGTGCCCGCCGTCCACGTCTTGCCGCCGTCTTTCGTCGCGAGCGTCGCAACCGCGAGCTGCGATTTCCCATCGATCCACGCGACGCGATTGCCTTGCGGCGACACCGCGGGTTCGCGCCCGTTGCCGACGTGGATCGTCGCGCCCGTCGCGAGCGACGTCAACAGGATCTGCCGGTCGACGCGTTTGGCGGGCGACGTCGGATTCGGATTCTCGCCGCCGCCGTCTTGGCCCGCGCCGCCGCGCGCGTACACGACCGCCGTGTCGTCCGGCGTGAACTGCGCGCCGTCGATCTCTTCCCCGTCGTCGTCGGTCGCGTGGGTAACTTCACGCGCCACGCCGTCGAGCCAGACCACGACGTTGCGCGCGCCGCGCTCGTGCACGGTCCACACGAGGGCGTCGCGACGCGGCGACGCGGCGAGCCCGTCGACGAACGGCAAGGAGAGCACGTCGTCGATCGAGGGCGACGGAGCGGCGGCGTTCGCCGGCAACGCGATCGCGAGGATGGCGACGGCGACGGCCGCGCGCTTCACGCGCGTTCTCCCACGAGCGTCACCACGTCGTCTTCTTCGACGAGCGGCGGAGGCCGGAACGTCGCGTTCAAGATTTCGCCGACCACGCCGCGGCGTGCGACCAAGATGACGACCGCGAAGATCAGGCCCATCACTACGTTCGTTTTGTCGCCGATCGCCGTCTTCGAGACGAAGAACTCGAGCGATTGATAGACGGCGGCGCCGAGGATCGGGCCGAAGATCGTGCCGATGCCGCCGAGGATCGTCATGATGACGATCGCGCCCGACGTATGCCAATCGACGCCGTCCGTACCGGCGAAACGATTGCCGAGCGTGTAGAGCGAGCCGGCGAGACCCGCGAGCGTTCCGGACATCACGAACGCGGCGAGCTTGAAGCGATCGGTGTCGTAGCCGATGCTCTTCGCGCGCACTTCGTTCTCGCGCATCGCGGCGAGGACGGCGCCGAACGGCGACGTGACGACGCGGACCGCGAACGCCGTACCGAGCAAGAGCGCCGCGAACGCGACGTAATAGTAGACGAGATCGTTTCCGAGCGGCGCGCCGAAGAACGTGCCGCGCGTCGGGATCGGTAGGCCGTTCTCCCCACCCGTGACGTCGCTTAATTGGTAGACGACGAAGTATTGGATCTCCGCGATCGCGAGCGTGATCATCGCAAAGAAGATGCCGCTGCGACGCACGCTGAGCGCTCCGACGACGACGGAGAGTACGCATGCGTACGCGACCCCGGCGAGGACCGCGAGCGGGAACGACGTGACGCCGTGCGCGATGAGGATCGCCGACACGTAGCCGGCGCCGCCCCAAAAGAGCGCGTGGCCGAACGAGAGCAGGCCCGTGAAGCCGAGGAGCAGATCGAGCGCGACCGCGGCGAGCGCGAAGCAGACGAGATCGATCGCGAAGATCACGTAGACGCCGTGCACGAGCGGCAACGCGGCGCCGAGGACGAGCAGGATCGCACCCGCGATCGCGCCGCGCCGGCCGCGGATGAGGTC
>CAJCIN010000070.1 GCA_903970385.1 Rhodospirillales bacterium
ACGTGGACCGCGTTCGACGCCGCGGCGCTCGCGCTCGCGACGATCGAGCTCGTCGTGCAGGTCAACGGAAAGATCCGAGGCCGGCTCGCCGTCGCACCGGACGTTCCCGAAGAGCAGGCGCTCGCACTCGCGAAGGCCGACGCGAACGTCGCCTCCTATCTCGAGGGCAAGACGATCCGCAAGGCGATTTTCGTCCCGGGTAAGTTGATCAGCTTCGTGACGGACTGAGCGCGACGCCGAGACGTTAGGCGGACTTGGTTTCGTAGATCAAGAGCGTCGCGCCGCCGGTCGCGAACTTCGGGACGTCGGCCGCCGCGGCGGCGCCTTCGGGCGAGGCGAGCGCCGCACCGAGCGCCGCCTTCGAATCGAACTCGAGGATGGCGACGAGAAAATACGGCGCCTTACCGTCGCCGGCTCCGACCGGCCCGTCGTTGACCGTGTACGAACGCAGCCCCGGCATCTTCTTCGCGATCGGAATGTGCGTCGCGAAATAGTACGACTCGAACGCGGCGGGGTCGGTCGGATGTCCGTAGAGCACGAGAAGTTGAGCGGCCATGAGATCGACGCTTCGCCTAGTGCGCGGCCCAGCCTCCGTCGATCGAAATCGGCGCTCCGTTGATCGAGCGCGCGGCGTCCGAGCAGAGAAACGCGCACAGCTGGCCGACCTCTTGCGGATCGATGAACGCGTTGCTCGGCATCTCGTCGAGGAACGCGCGCGCGAGCGCCTCGTCTTCGGACATGCCGCCGCCGAACGACTCGACCAGTTGCGGCGCTTGATTGCGGATGAGATCGGTCAGCACCGCGCCCGGGCAGACGGCGTTGACCGTGATGCCGAGCGGCGCGCCTTCCAGAGCCGACGCGCGCGTGAGACCGACCACACCGTGCTTCGCCGCGACGTACGCCGGTTTGAACGGCGACGCGACGAGCCCGTGTACGCTCGCGACGTTGACGATCCGGCCGCGTTTGCGCGCCGCCATGTGCGGCCACACCGCCTTCGTCGCGTAGAAGACGCCGTCGAGATTGATCGACGTGACAAACGACCACTTGTCGTCCGGAAATTCGGACACCGGCGCGACGAATTGCACGCCCGCGTTGTTCACGAGATGATCGATGCCGCCGAAGTCTTCCGCGACCGCGTCGCACATCTGCTTGAGCACTTCGGACTTGCGCACGTCGACCGCGTAGCCCCGCGCCTTACGCCCGGTCTCGCGCTCGATCGCTCCGGCTGCGTGCCCCGCTTCGTCGCCGTCGAGATCGAACACCGCGACGTCCGAGCCGGCGCGTGCGAGCTCGAGTGCGGCCGCGGCACCGATGCCACGGCTGCCGCCCGTGACGATGCTGACGCGTCCCGTCAGGTCGACGAAATTCGCCGGCACTACGCGGGCAATCCGGCTTTTTGCGCTCCCTTGCGCTTACTCGCGGCGTTCTGCGCCTTCGTCGACGTCGGCTTGTCGCTCGCGTGCCGGAAAAACTCGACCGTCTGGCGCATGCCGTCGAGGATCGACGTCGTGGACTCCCAGCCGAGTTCGGCCTTCGCGAGCGACGAGTCGAACTGCGCGTCGCGGACGTCGCCCGGACGGCGGTCGTTCCACTCGATCGGCGCTTCGAAGCCGGTCACTTCCGCGAGCGCGCGGTAGATCTCGTTCACGCTCGTCTTCTTGCCGGTTCCGATCGCGTAGCACGACCCGCTGCCCTTCGTCAGGGCGATCTCGTTGAGGCGCGCGATGTCGCCGACGTACACGTAGTCGCGCGTCTGCTCGCCGTCCCAGAAAATCTTGATGCCCTGATGCGCGAGAAACTTGCCGATGAAGATCGAGATCACGCCGGCCTCGCCATTCGGATCCTGACGGGGACCGTACACGTTGCCGTAGCGCATCGCCGTGAAGTCGAGACCGTGCTGCGCTTTGTAGAAGCGCAGGTAGTGTTCGGCGACCATCTTCGTGATCGCGTACGGCGATTCGGGCCGCTGCGGGGTCTGCTCGTTCGCCGGCAACACGTCCGGTTCGCCGAACGTCGCGCCGCTCGACGCGAAGAGCACTTTCTTGACCTTCGCCTTGACGCAGTTGTCGAGGACGTTGATCAGGCCGAGCACGTTGATCTGCGCGTCGAGCGCCGGATCGCGCGAACTGATGGCGACGCTGTGCTGCGCGGCGTGATGGCTCACGACGTCGGGAGCGAAATCGCGAAAGACGCGCTCGATTCCGGCGTCGCGGATGTCCATGTGCACGAACGACGCCTTCGGCGGAAGGTTGTCGCGGCGGCCGCCGCCATGCGCCCACAGACTATCGACCACCACGACCTCGTGGCCGGCGGCGATATACGCGTCGGCGATGTGTGACCCGATGAACCCGGCCCCGCCGGTGATGATGATCCGCATGGAACCCCTCGCGTTCGGCCGGCGATTCCGCCGCCCCTCGCATCGATCGGTCGGGGGGCGCCGTAAAGCGACGCGGGTCGCTTTTCCACGCCCGCAATCGCAAAAAGACCCCGGCACGGGCGCAGTGAATCGTCGCCGCATGACGCCGCTCGATTTGCGCACAGCCCCGCCCCGTTCGTGTCGCGACACGATGCTCGGTTTCTACTTTCTCCCGCGGACGATCGACAAGCTTCGAGCGGACATCCCGGGTGGACACCCCGGCCCGTACGTCAACCACGACACGGGCTTCAGCGCGTTCGTCGTGCGCAAGATCGGAGTCACGATGGACGAGCTCCGCGACGTCGTGACGCGCGCGAACGATGAGCGTGAGGTCGAGGCATGGCTCGCGGCGCGAGTCGATCCGTCGCAGGCGCCCGCTCTCAACGCGAAGCTCGAATCGTTTACCGCATCGCGCATGGCGCCGGGCGATCGGGTGCTGATTCGGCAACGCCATCCGGTCATGGCGGCTCGCCCGGATCTCGACAAGGTCATCGACATTCTCGACGCCGACGACGCGTTGACGTTTTCTCAGCCGTTGTAAGGCTGAAGTTTCGCGCCGACGGGTACGTGCGCATCCGTCGCGTTGTTCGTGATGACCGGCTCGAAGGCGTGCTTGCTGCCTTCTTTGCCCTTGATCCATTGAATGCCGACGAGATTCATCGTCGACACGTTCGGGACGGGTCCGCTCGTGAAGTCGATCTTCCCGGTCATGACCGTCGTCTTCAACGTCGACAACGCTTTGGCGATCGCCGCCTTGCTCTTAGGATTGCCGCTCGCTCGGAGCGCGTCGATACCGGCATCGAGCAGCGCCAACGACGCACCGAGTTGCGACTCCCATTGCTTTCCGCTCGCCCGCTCGTAGCCGTCCGCCAGGTCGTGCGCGGAGATGCCCGTCAACGTCGATCGGTACGGGAAGTCGCGATGCCAATCGAACGCCGTCGAGAGTTTGTCGCCGAGCGATCCGAGCGCCTCGACGTTGGCGGGGAAGAGGCCCGTCTTCGCGAGTTGCGCGATCTTGACCATCTTCGTGTAGCCCTGTTGCGCGGCTTGCCGCCAGAACGCCGCGAAGTCCGGCGGTATCGGGAACGTGTTGAAGAGCTCGCACTTCTCCGCTTTGAATCGCGCAATCTGCGCCGAGAAATCGCTCGTGCCGTCCTCGTAGCCGCCGGGATCGACGATCGTGAAACCCGCCTTTTCGAGATCGGGAGTCAGATGCCGGCGGATCGCGTTGCCGTCCGCATCGTTCGGATAGAGCACCGCGATCTTCTTGTTGCTCGGGATCGAGTGGAAGATCGGCACGTACGTATCGAGCACGTTCTTGACGCCGAAGCTGAAATGATACGTCCGTTTGAACGGCGACGGAGCGCCCGGCTTCGCGCCGCGACCGTAGTACCACGCCTCCCACGGCACGATCGTCGAGAGACACGGGACACCGGCGGCTTCGCACGCGTCGGAGACCGGATTGACGACCTCGGGCGTGGACTTGGTCAGCACGAAGTCGACCCCGTCTCCGTTGATGAGCTCCTTCGCGAGTTGTGCCGAACGCGCGGGGTCCGATTGCGTGTCGCGATCGAGGATTTCCACGGCATAGGTCTTGCCTCCGGCGCTCACGCCTTTGGCGAGCGCCTTGCGCGCGAGCTCGACGACGTATGGGTCGCCGTCACCGAAACCGGCGAGCGGGCCGGTGCGCGGGGTGAGAAAGCCGACCTTCACCGTTTCGGCGGCATCGGCGCCCACGCGGAACGTCGGAAGGGCGACGAGCGCGGCGCCGCCCGCGACCGCGGAGACGTCTCGGAGGAACGCGCGACGTAAACTCATGATGATTGCCCTTCTCGAGCCAGGGTGACGACATCGGGTCTATCGCACGATGCGGAGATGGACACCTCCATCAAAAAGGCGTCGGACGTCGCTTGTTACTTCGGGCGACCGAGGAAATAGATGTTCCGCCCGGCTTTCACGAGCTTGCGTTTTTTCGATTGCCAAGACGCATGACGTTTGCCGGACGGCGGCGCTTTCCAAGCAAAGCTCAGCAAGGCTTCGTAAAAATAGCGCTCGTTTGCAACTTCGCCGAGGTTATCGCAAACCGCGATGGTCGACCACGCACGGATTCCGTACGTCGGCAGCGCTTTCTCGACGGCATCCAAGATTTCGGTTTCATCGACGGCATCGAAGAGGCGGCCCCACGTCATGAACGCCAGCGACTCTCCATCCTCTAAGGTGACCCGCACGGCGATCACGTCTTCCACATCACATCCTCTCGTCAATGTTTTTTTCACGCGCCTCGCAACGAGGCCACCGACCGTTCGCTCATCGATTGTCGTGAATTCGAGTCGTTCGCACAATGCGATCAGAGGCGGCCGATGCGCGGGCGTGTCCAGCCGGAGCAACGCTCGCTTCACACCGAGCGTTGACGATTCCATTTGGGCGAACAGCGCCTTGACGACGCCCGTCCCGGCGAATGCGCGCGAGACGACGACCTTGTGAGCGTATGCGGCCTCGTCCGTCGGCCGATCCCACCACCACAACTCGACGGACCCCTGCAAGAGCGCGACGCCGGCGAGCGCGTCGCCGGCGAAACAGCCGACGACTCGCCATTCGCCTTGCAAGAACTCCGCAGTTTCCTCGCGACTCCGGCGTTCACGAACTGCTCGTCGATCTCGCGAGAGGCCGCGGGCAATAAGCACAACCGCCATCGCGAACCGCGTCTCGATCGGCTGGGGACGTCGAGACGAGGTCTGCTTCCCGGCGCAAGCAGCACGCGCTCTCGCACACTTTCCATCGGCGACGCTTTCACTGGTTCGAGCGCAGCCGGACACTCCCCGCACTGGGATATGCCGCACGAAACGACGCAACTGATCTTACGCGGGACCGATCCCGGCGAAGCTTCCCACGACGCCGCCTTCGATTGACGCTTTAGCCGCTTGATGCGGGAGCCTCGCGTCGCGATCCTCACGACGTGCGCCGTTATCCGCTCCTTTTCACGGCGATTGGGTTCCTGATCGGCGTTGCGAGCGAAGAGTTTCGTTCGGCGATCGCCGCCGGCGCTGTTGCTCTCATGCTCGCAGCCACTGCCCGTAACGTGCCGGTCGCGTTGCGCATCGGCTTCCTCCTCGCGATGCTTACCGGTGTCGTCGACGTCGACGTCTTCGGATCGCACGAGCCACGACAACCCGACGGGCACATTCGGCGCGAGGTCGTAACGGTCACGGACGAGCGTCCCTCCGGTGATGGCCTCGTGACGACGACGCTTCGCTTCGGCGACGGAACGTTCGGCAGCGCCGAGCTCCGCGGACCACCCGAGGCGATCGGCGCGCGACTCCTCGTGCGCGGGAAGCGCGTGCTCTTCGACGGCGTTCGCAACCCGGGCGAGCCCGCGGCGCGCGAGCTCGCAGCGGAGCGCGGGCTCACGTGGCGCTTCGTGCGCGCGAGCGTTCTCGCGCGTCAACCGCCCGACGACCGCGACGTTACGCTCTACTGTGCGCGTGCGCGAGCGTGGGCATCGGCACGCGTGCACGAATCGTTCCCGGAACCGGAAGCAACGATCCTCGCGGGCGCGATGTGGGGCGAGCGCGGCACCCTCGCGCCCGACCTGCGCCAGGAGTTCCAAGATACCGGCACCGTTCACGTCCTCGTGACCGCGGGTCTGCACCTCGGAGTCGTCGCGGCGCTCACAATCGCGCTCCTCGAATTCAGCGGGTGCGGACGCATCGGCGCATCGCTCGCCGCTATCGCAGTTGTCTGGCTGTACGCGGCCCTGAGCGGAGAACATCTACCGTCGGTGCGCGCCGCCGTGATGTTGACGTTCGCACTCGTCGCGCGCGCGGCCGGTCGCGAGCCGACGTCGTGGAACGCGCTCGGCGCCGCCGCCGTCGTCATCGTCGCGATGCGTCCGCACTCCATCGCGAGCGTCTCGTTCTGGCTCTCGTTCTCGTGCGTCGCAGCGATTTTCGCGTTCGCGCGACCGCTCGCGGACGCCCTCGAAGAACTCGGTGCACCGCGCATCGTCCGCGAGATGCTCGGGGTCGCACTCGCGACCCAACTCGGAACGTGGCCGCTCACGGCTGCCGCCTTTCTCACGATCGCACCATATGCGCCGTTCGCAAATCTCCTCGTCGTGCCGGTCGTCGGCGTCGCGATGATCGGCGGCCTTCTGACCCTCGCACTCGCGCCCGTGCCGCCGCTCGCGGCGCTCGCGGCGAACGTCGAGCTGTCCCTCGTCGACTGGATCGTTGCGGTCGTGCGCTTCGTCGCCTCGTTACCGGGCGCGCACGTCATCGCAACACCGCCGCCGCTCTGGACGCTCGTGACCTACGATCTCGCGCTCGTCGCGGCGGCCGCTGCATTGCATCATGGTCGTGTGCGAACGGCATCGATCGTCGTCGCGCTCGCGAGCGCGCTCTGCATGTGGCCGCCGCGCACTCCGTCGCACGATCTCACGATCACCGCGATCGACGTCGGCCAGGCCGATGCGCTCCTCATCCGCACGCCGCGCGGGCACGCCTATCTCGTCGATGCCGGTGGGCGTCTCGAGCGGGGACCGCAGCTCGCGGGGGCCTCGAGTGCTGAAGCGGTCGGTGAGCGCGTCGTAGTCCCGTTTCTCATCCGTCAGGGCATCCATCATCTCGACGCCGTGCTCGTCTCCCATCCGCACGGCGACCACGCCGGCGGCATCGCGCCCGTGCTGAGGACGCTCGGCGCGAACGGCTTCGCGGACAGCGGTCAGTCGTACCCCGGCCACGCCTATCACGACGCGCTCGACGTCGCGGCGGCGACGCACGTGCCGATGCTCGAGCCGCGCGGCGGCGACGTGTGGCGAACGGACGACGGCGTCACGTTCCGCTTCTACGGACCGACGCTACCGTACATCACCGGATCGCGTAGCGACATCAACAGCAACTCGCTCGTCTTCCGCCTCGAATACGGGCGCTTCACGATGCTGTTCACGGGCGATGCCGGTGCCGAAACGGAGCAACGCCTCCTCGCGAGTGGGCGCGATCTGCACGCCGACGTGCTCAAGGTGGGCCACCACGGCTCGGCCTACGGTTCGACGCCGGACTTTCTCGCAGCCGTGCGTCCGCGCGACGCGATCATCTCCGTTGGAGTAGACAACCTGTTCGGCCATCCGGCATCGAACACGCTCGAAAACCTGCGCGTCGCCGGTGCGACCGTCTATCGCACCGATCTCGATGGCGCGATCGTCGTGTCGACGGACGGTACACGACGACGAATACGGAGATCGATCGACGCTGGGCAGACAACTCCCAGTCCACTTTCGGGCATCCTCTCCCCGCGATAAGGATGGAGACTCGAGGTAATCGAACACGTTCGATGCCTGAAGGTGCTCCCTAGGCTGCGAGGATTCATGGCGAGCGTTCGCATCGAAGACGTGAAGACGATCGGGATCGGCGTCGACATCGATCTGCTCGCGCGCACCGGCTTCGAATCGATCTCGGATGAAGACCGCTACCGGCTGAAGACGCAAGGCGTATGCGCGCAGCGCCAAGTCGGCGTCTTCATGCTGCGTATCCGGGTGCCCGGCGGCAAAGCAAAAGCGGCCGCGCTGCGACGCGTCGCGGATCTCGCCGACCGCCACGGTCACGGCAGCCTCCACATCACGACGCGGGGTGGCCTCGAGCTCCATCATGTGAAGATCGAATCCGTACCGAGCGTTTTCGACGCACTCGCAGAAGTCGGCCTGACGACGAAAGGCACGTGCGGCGACACGGTCCGCAACGTCATCGCATGCGCGCACGCCGGCACGTATGCGGGCGAGGTGCTGCCTCCCGAACCGTTCGTGCGACTGCTACACGACCGCATCGTCGAGAAGAGCGATGCGACGAACATCTCGCGCAAGATGAATCCGTCGTTTGCATGTTCTCCGAACTGCGACGATCACGTGGCGACGAGCGACATGGGCTTCGTCGCGACGCCCGATCCCGCCGGCGGTCCGGCGACGTTCGTCGTCTGGGGTGCCGGCGGTCTCGGCGCGACACCTCGTCTGGCCATCGAACTGTTCCGCAACCTTCCGCAGAGCGCCCTCGTCCCCGCTTTCGACGCGGTCGTTTCCATCGGCAAGAAGTACGGCGACCGGAGCTCGCGCGCGAAAGCGAAGATCAAGTTGGTCGTCGACAAGCTCGGCGTCGACCGCGTTCGCGAGATCTTCACGGAAGAACTCGCCGCGGCCAAAGCGGCGGGGTCGTATGGGGCCGTGCAGATCGCGGAGCCGCTAGAGCAGGCTGCGGCCGCGCCGCCGCGCGACCCTTCCGGCTTTGTGGCGAGCGACGTCGTCGCTCAGAAGCAACCGGATCGTTTCACGCTGCCTGCGCTCGTGCCGATGGGTGAGATCGCGACGCACGCGGCGCGCGCGCTCGCCGATGCAGCCGAGCGCTACGGCGACGGCATCGTGCATCTGACGCCCGATCAGAACGCCGAGATCCAGGGCATTCGGAGCGCCGATATCGCGGCCGCGCGTGAAGCGCTCGCGCGAACGGGATTGCACACGCGCGGTCGCGGTGGGATCGGCGACGTCGTGTCCTGCGTCGGCCTCGAGTACTGCCCGATCGCCGTGGCGCATTCGATGACGATGGGCGAAGAGATCGCGCTCGCCTTCGGCGGACTTACCGACGCGCCTCGCTATCGCGATTTTCGCATCCACGTCAGCGGCTGTCCGCACTCGTGCGCGAAGCATCAAGTCGCCGATCGGACTGGCCGGCGCGCTGATCGAGCATGCCGGCGAGCGCGTCGAAGCGTTCACCCTCTTCCTTGGCGGCAGCGCACGCGAGCGGCGCCTCGGGACGACGTACGCGAAAAAGATCCGACGCCCGCTCGTCGTGTCGGTCATCCGCGCTCTCCTTTCCGTTTTCGAAGAGAACGCGCATGCGGATGAACGCTTTTCTTCGACGATCGCACGCATCGGCGTGGACGGCTCGTTCGCGGCCATCACGCAGACGATCGATACGTTCGACGGCTAGGTAGGCGTCATTGCTCCCGCGGCCGCCGCGTATCTCCGCGCCTCTCGAGGCGGCCCTTCGTTGAATCGACTCCACGCGCGGCGAAACTGACGCGTCGAGCTGAAGCCGGCACGCTCGGCGACGGCTTCCATGTCGAGCCGCGTCTGCTCGACGAGTTCGCGTGCCAGCGCCACCCGCGTGATGTTGACGTAGTCGGCGACGCTCATACCGGCATGAGCGTTGAACAAGCGCGAGAGCGTGCGCGGGCTCGTGTGCGCCATCGCGGCCAAACTGCGTAACGACCATGCTCGCGACGGCTCGGCGAGCACGCGATCCTGCACGCGATGGATCGTCGGGTGGAGATGGTTGCGTCCCTCGAGCCACGGCGAGATCTGCGGATCGCCCGCACCGCGGCGCAGATAGACGACCAGATAGCGAGCGACGGAAAGCGCAATGGCCGGCCCAAGCATTTCCAACACGAGATGGAGCATGAGGTCGACGCCCGCCGTTATGCCGGCGCTGGTCAGACAGTTTCCATCTTCGACGAAAAGACGATTTTCGAGAACCCGCGCTCGCGGTGCGGCCGCCTGCAGTTCCGCGACGCAATCATGATGCGTCGTGCATTCTTTTCCGTCGAGCAACCCGGCCCGGCCCGCGAGCAATGCGCCCGAGCAGATGCTGACCACGCGGTGCTCCGGCTTCACGACGCGCCGCAGCCAATCCACGGTCGCCGTATCGTCGGCATCGTCTCGCGATGAGAGGACCGGTCCTTCGCCGAGCACGACCGATGCGTTGCCGATGAGAAGAAGCAACGTTTCATCGGCAAGTCCGTCCGGTAACGGCGCGATGCCGGAGAGGTCGAGGCCGATCGAGCTCGTGACGCTCGGCGACGGACCGACGTAGCGCACATCGAAGCGAACGAGGCTTTGCTCCAGATTCGCCTTGCGCAAGACTTCGATCGGGCCGGCGACGTCGAGCAATAGCGTGCGCGGCGGCAGGACGACCGTTACGGGAACGACGCGCACGCCCTTCGACGTCATGCCGCACGGTGCGCTTCCGAGTCCGCGAGAGCGGCCTCGACGGTGACGATCCGGGCGAAGCGATCCGCGAGCACGAGTTCCGTCCGCGCGCGAATGTCGGCGGCGCTGAAAACGCGGCCATTGGCGGCGATCATCGGAAACGTCAGCGTCGCCTCGGTCACGTAGTCGACCGAGAAACCGAGATCCGACGCATGCCGCGTCGTCGTCTCGCAGCATTGCTCGGTCCGGATGCCGGAGACGATCACGCGGCCGACATTGTGACGGATGAGCCAGACGTCGAGCCCGCTGCCGACGAGCGCGCTGTGCCGGCGTTTGTGGAACACCGCGCTCGGAGTAACGACCAAAGGCTCCAGGGCGCGGACGTGACCCGAGGCGGTCGCGAAGACGCCGGTCTCCTCGACGTGGAAGATTTGCACCACGTCGATGTGACGCGCTACGGCGCCGTCGATCAGTGCCTGCTGCCGATCGAGATACCGGGGCAGTTCGGCTTCGTCCCAATAACTTCGATGACGGAACGATTCCTGCGCATCGATGACGAGCAAAGCGTTTCGAACGCTCATAGTTCGCGCCTCCGGAATCTGATGATGTGATAGCTTACATCAGCACGCAACTTGGCGAAACGTACGCCCGGGACATAAAGCGGACAGATCGCGCCAGATACGTCGTTCACGTTGCGGTCGCGTTCGCTGCGCTAAAATGGCTCCCCCCGCTCTCGCTTTACGGCGACCGGAGTCGCCGTGGATACCCGTCTAAACATGAAGATGCGCGCGGTCCGAATCGCTTCAGCGAACGCAACTCTCGAGCTCGTCGAAGTCGAGGCTCCACAACCGTCCGCAGGGCATTAACGATGTAATCGATATTTCTGGAGATCGCATCCTATAGCGGCCCCTCGATTTCGTTGAAGCGACGAGCACCGCTTCACGAGCGTACCTACCGCTCTAGGACGAGAACATCACGAGACGGCCCGAGCGAATTGAGACCGGAACGATGCGAGTTGCTCGATCTCGGCGCGTAGCTCCGCCTGCGTGACCATGATTCGAAGGTACATGTCGCTGTCGCTCAAGGTCGAGATCCGAAACGCCTCAAGTTTCTCGCCGTAAGCGGACGCGAGCGTCGAAAGATAAGGTACGCGTTTGGCCGCAGCAAGCTCTATGAAGGCGTCGTTCGCGGCGACGACCCGATCGAGCTTATCTCGAAGAATCGTAGGGTGACCGCGCTCGACGAAGCGGAAATCTTCGGGCTGGAGGGCGATTTCCATCTGACTCGTACACCCGCGCGCTTCCGTGATAAAGTGGTCGAGTTCCGAAGCCGTCAGACGAGACGTGACCTCGATAAAGGCCTGCTGCCTCTCACGGTTCCGTTCCGATTCGCGGAGATCGCGAGCCATGCGGACGCGCTCGGAGACGTCGTCGAAGGAGGCAAATACTGAAACGACACGATCGTCTTCGCAGATCGGACGCAGGTTGAGGTCGAGGTATTGCAACCGCGATTCACCTGCGAACGAACGATCGACTTCGAGCTCGCGAAAGGTGACGCCGGTCGACGAGTGAGGACGTGCCTCATCAGCAAACATATCGCGCGCAGCGTCGAGAAGTGGGCCGAGCAACGCTTCCGAGACGAGGGGGAGCATCAAGTCGCGGAATAATTTACCCTCGATATCGCTCGTACGAAAGATATCTTGTAACCGACGCGAGATCGGCTCGCGTACGCGCAGCTGTGGGTCTAATACGAACATCCCATCGTCGGCCGCATCGAGGAGGATACGATTACCGTCGCGGTCGCCGTACATTCGTAAGCTACTCTTCGCGAGGTCGGCCACCATGCGCTCGAGCATACTGCCGAATCGTTTGTTTTCACGGGAAGCGTCACCGAAACGAATGATCAGGCCGATGATGAGCGCGAGTGCCGCGGAGACGGCAACGATCGCTATCGTTCGGCGGGATCCGAAGCTTGAAGCTTGGTCTTGCGCATCGAGCATCGTAAACTCATTGCGCGCGGCTCCCAAGCTTTCACTGAGCTGAGTTCCAAATGCTAACGTTGCATCGACGATCGCGTCGAGTGAATCGCGTTTTGCCGGGTAGTCGCCCATAAGCGCCAATTCTTTGCGTATCGGAGACCACGCCGTTCGTAAAGTTTCCAACCGACTCGCAAGTGGACCGGCAGGCGTCGACGCTGCGAGAGCGGCGATCGTCCGGTCCAGGTCGTTCGACGCGTCATTGAGATCGGCGTGTGCGTCGTTGGCAGTTGAACCGCCGTGTCGTGAGAGGGCTATGCGCAGTACGTCCTGCATAACCCGTTGCGCCAAGGTCGATGCGCGCGCCGAGTTCGCGATACCGTCGAACGACGTCGTTTGCCGTGCTGCCGACGTGTTCGCCGAGGTGAGCAGCACCCCAAGTGCTCCGAAGATAGCGAGTAAGCTCACGGTGATGAGAATGTTGCTCGCTTTCGCAACCGGTGTCAGTCCGTAACTTCCAGGTCTTACGATCGCGCGCGGGCGACGCGGGCTCACGGTGTCACGGCGTTGCGGAGAACGATGATACTGATGCTGGTCGAGCGCGCTTCGTCGCGCACGAAGAGAATCGTAACGCGTTGCGCACCGGATGGGAACGGAAAAACGAACTCGAAGGGTTCGACCGCGCTACGCTTACCTCGAGCGAACTCCTCGAACGACCCTTGGAACTGCTTAACTTGAGTGCAAGGCGCGACCTCGAGGAAGAAATTCTTGCCGAGGACGCGCTCGCGCGGGATCCCCACAGCTCGACTTTCGGCTAAATTATATGCGGTGACGAAGCCCGCATCGTCGACGACGATGACTCCGTACGGCAAGTCGTCCAACGAATGTGCAGCCAAGCTCTGAAAGGCTCGACGGTCGAACTGAGAAACCTGCGCCATAGCGTCCTCCGCATATTACGTCGGTACACGAGGTAAGTAAGCTAAGGCCCGTGCGCCGGATCGCGCGCATTGTGTAATGGCATACCAGTAGGTATGGCTCGCATCGCTCGGAGGTTGCGTTGCATCACGAGGGGCTAGCTCATCGGCACGTAAAGGAGTGCGGCGAGTGCGATGCCGATGCCGGCGACAAAATGTCGTCACAAGCGTTGCCGACGGATCGACTGACTCGCCGATTTCGATTCGGGCGAGCGCCGATGACGGATAACGTGACGTTAAACCGAGAGTATCATCGAACACGGGACTTGCGACTGGGAGCTGTCCGATGAGCAAACGAGTTGGGATCGGATCCGGGACGTACGCGGTAAACGATGCCTGCATAGTCGTCGGCAATAAATAGACTGCCTTCGGCTCCGACTGCGACACCCGTCGGTTGGCCGATTCGGTTCCCTTGCGCGTCTTGATAGTTGAAGAGCACCGATCGATATTGTGCGGTCGGGTCGGAGAAGTTTGCGGCAATTGCCGGCTTTCCGTTTGCAAACGGCACGTATGCCACGTCCGGTTCTGCAACAGGTAGTCCCGCCGCGTTCTCGTGCCACGAGCCGTGAGATGTAACGATTAGCGCGTTATTGTATGGCGCGGGAAGCTTGTACGTTCCGGTTTGCGAGGGTTGATAGATCGCAAGACCGATATGCGTCGTGTATGCCGGGAATTCTATAATCGGCTCTGCCTGACGTACTGCTGCATTTTGACAGACATTTGCGGGTATCGGCGTCGCGTTGGGAACCGGCGACGCGAAGCTCGCAGCGGCTCGGGCATTTTCCTCGCACACGGGCCAGGCGTAGTCCGCCACGCCTGCACGGACATTCCCGGCGTAGACCGACGCGGCGGAAAGGTCGTCGACCCATTCGTACGGATGCGCGAAAGTCTCGTAGGTATTATCCATAGCCGAACAGCTCGGCGTCGCTTGAGCGAGGCAATCTTGTCCGGCTCCCCCGATCCACACATGCCCGTCGAGTGGATCCGTTCCGAGAGCGATCGCGTTGCGGACTCGCGTTGCAATCGTCATCGCCGCGCCCCCAGCTAGATTCGTGCGCAAGACGACTGCACGAGTCGGATCCGTTTCCGCGCAAGCGTTGCATGACGACCCAACGCTTACATAAAGAAAATTACCGCTCGCGAGAACGGACGTCGTGTGATGGACGTCGGTGTCGCCGACGGGCGCGAGCGAGGAAACGGCGCCGGTGCGAACGTTAAGAATCGACCGTATTGACCTCGCCGACACGTCTCCCGTCTCGTAGGGGATTTCGTACACATGTTGGTTCGTCGCCACATAGATAGCGTTTGAGACGGGCGAATATGATACGCCCTGAGCGTACGCGTCGGGAAGCGTTGCAAACAGCTTTGCGGTCACGGGCGAGCTGGGTGCTTCCGCGTGCGGTATGATGTACACGGCACTCGATAGCGTACCGACGATCAGGTCGCCGTTCGGCAAAGCCGCGAGCTGCCGCGGTGTCGGAATGGTCGAGCTAATGATATCTACGTACAGTCCAGGAGCGGCGATGAGTGACGGCGGGGGCGGCGCGAGAGCTCCGGGCGGATACGCCGTTGGTGTCGGCGTCGTTGCCGGCAGCGCCGAAATCGATACTACAGGCGCGGGTGAGGACGTCGATGACGGGCGCTGCGTCATCAGCGGCGTTGGAGTTGGAGTGACGGTCGGGGAGGGTGATGGGGTTAGTGTCGACGCCGGCGTCGAAGTCGCCGAACCGCTCGCCCGAGGCGAAGCTACCGCCGAGGCCGGCGGCACGGGTCCTTGTGTATTAGCCGGAGTCGGCGTCCCGCCGCCGCTCGAGCAAGCGGTTATCGCCGCGAGCATCGCAGCAGTGAGAACGCGTGCGGTCGGCTCCCTCATCCTAGATGAAGCCGAGCTTTGCATAGGTGCTGCCGACGATCGCCTGTGGGTCAGCGCCAATTGCGGAAATAACGTCTGAGAGATAATTGCGAAAGTCGACCGTTACGGCCGCGTATCCATCGCCTTGTAGATCTTTCGACAGAAGGCTTGGAAACGCGCCGTATACTCCGCCCTTGACGCCCGCGCCCATACAGAAGTGCACGCTCGAAGAACCATGGTCGGTGCCACCAGTCGAGTTTTCGTTCGGCTTGCGTCCGAATTCCGAAACCGACATGACGACGACGCGTTGAGCGAGAGTAGAATTTTTTGCGGAGAGGTAGGCGATGAACTCGACCATCGCCTCGGAGGCATGCTGGAGCAACAAAGGATGGGTCTTGAGCTGACTCGAGTGCGTATCGAAGGAACCGGTTTGGCCACCGTTCATGTAGGTGTAATACATTTTCGAGTCGTTACCGGCCAAGATCATCCGCGCGACTTGCTGGAACTGCAGCTTGATATTCGAACTGATGCCGTTCGTCGCCGTTATATAGTCGGCTGCCTTCTGCGCCGCCGCCAGGCTACTCACTTTCATGAGCGCCGACGACGTTTGCGCCTCCGTTAGACGATACAATTCGCTCGCGGACTCCGGCGTCGCATAAGACTCGAGATCGGCGGTGCTCGCACGAAGCAGACTGGCAGAGGTTGCGGGAACGGAGGGGTACGACTGCACGAATCCGTCGAGCGTACCTGAAAAGGCAAGTGACTCGTTCTTGCTGGATCCGAAGAGGAGCGGCGACTGACCCGACGTCGAGATCATCGGAGCGATTCCGGCGGCGACGGTCCCGGCCTGGTCAAGTGCCGCTCCTCCCCAGCCGATCGTCGTCGCGAGATAATCGTTGATTGCGCCGCTCTGCCAGTTGAACGCCGCAACCGGATGATCGCGCAAGCCTGAAGCATTCGGAGGCAACGCGCTTCCCATGATAACGGCAAGGTTACCCTGCGCGTACGCGGCCCGCATCTTGGTCATCGTCGGGTTGAACGCATACGTGGTCGCTGCACTCGCCGGCGTGGAATAATTCACGTCGAACGCGGTGCCCGCCGCGGCGATTGCCGATTCCGTGACGCCGATCGTCGGCCGGAGGTCCATATACGTGCCGTACTGCTTGAGCGGTATGACGGTGTTGAAACCGTCGTTCCCGCCTCCGAAGTTGAAGATGACGAGAATCGTCCCCGAACCGGCGGCGTCCGCGCGCAGAGCTCTGAGGAGCAACCCCGGGACAAATGCGGTGCTAGCGGCCCCGCACAAAAACGTACGGCGATCGAAGACCATCGCTAGTTTGCCTCGTATTCGGGAGACGTAAGAATGATGTATGCTGCGCCGGGAGCTTTCGTAGGATCGTTGCCTACATAAGCTCTGACCAGCGACCGAAGCTCCGGTGTGCTAGTACTTACGAGTGCGTCGACGAGATAATCGGCCACTTCAGCGCCCGTCATCGTAGCAAGCTTGGTAGCGTCGAGATTGAACGAGTCGTTCGTATTGTAGGCGGAAAACGGCACCGGCGTGAAGGGTGTCAGGCGCATCGCGTTTGAAACCCGCGTAGCGATGTAGTCTCGTTCGAGAACGCTCGCATTTGAGATGAGCGATTCTTTGTCGCCGACCGTGTAAAATCCGAAGACCGTAGGCGGTGCCGTAATGAACTGGCCCGCGTCTTCGAGATCGAGGCGCACACCTTGCAACGGTGCGCTCGAGGTCGTCGTCACGGGGTTAGCATTCTCACCACCGAGTGCCCGGATGGCATCGACGTAGAATTCGTCCGTCTCCTTTAGCATCGGCTGCGTTAGAGACGACAGATATTCCGGATCGGTGACGATTGCCGAGATGACATCGGCGATCTGATGAGGATCGTTGACGTCGGCGGCCCATACGGCAGCGATCCGAGATATATACCCGGGCGACGGGTTCTCCGTTACGAGGCGCGCGAGCAATTCGTGCGCTTCGAACGGCGCCGTAGACGGACTCGACACGAGCGCCGCGACAACCGTACTCGCGACCGTCGCATCGCCCGGATCCGCAACGGAGCGCCCGAGTATCGTGTACGGGCCCTTTCCATGAGCTTGCGGCGAGAAGGTTACGATGTTAATCGAAGGCGATCGTGGATCCCCGAGCGGGAACGGGTTCGGAATATAGTAGTTATATCCCGTCAGCGCGAGTGACACGGCATCGATATCGCTTTGTGAATACGCCGGCACAGGATTACCCGCTGCGTCGGTGATCTGTGAGCCATCGATGTTGAGCGCGTTGGGCCCCATGGTGTAGATCTGCATCAACTCGCGGCCGAAGTTCTGATTGGGCGGTTTGGCGGGGTTGGAGCCGTTATTTCCCGCGTTCCCGAGCCAGGACAACATATCCGGTTGCACGGCGACGTCGCTCACCAGTTTCGCGAAATTACCGAGCGCGTCGTTGTGGATCGTCTGAACATACTCGCCGAAAGGACCCGGGTCTGCGGTGTATTCGTTCAAAGAGAAATGTTGAAGCCAATATGTCGTCATCTTCTCGAGCAACTGCCGTTTCGATGAGACCTCCGCATCGATGAGCTCCGTATCATATGCACACACCATACCGCCATCGTTCGGGAACTCTTGCCCGCTATTGATCGGAGGCGGCTGGATGTAAGCGGTCGCTGCTGAATCGTCGATCGTGCTCGGCGCGAGCTGGGACGTAAACCAAGCATGAAGTCCGGATCTATACACGGCACTTATTTCCGCAGGCGAAGCTGAGAAGCCGAAGCGACGTAGAGCGGCTTGGACCATCGCGCGCGTAACGGTCGCGGTGTTAACCACTTGCCGCTCGTTCGCAAGCTGACGGCGAACGGTAACGCTCGTCGAGACGCCTGCGTTCGTGACGCCGGCGAAGACGCGAAAGGCACCGATCGGGCGGCCGAATGATCCGTTGATTCTAAATACCAAGCGTTCCGCACCATTAGGCACCGAGAGGAGGCGCGTTTTGCCAACGGCAAACCAGGTCGTCGTCAGGTGGCCCGTACGAGTTGCAAACGCGCCGACAAGCGCGCCTACGGGCGACTCGATGTCTTGGCGAACGAGGGAAAAGCCATGGGTGCATCCATCCGGGTCGACTTGCGCGGGGCAACCACCACCCTGCAGCGCAATGGTGCCCTCAGCTGAGACCCTTACGCGCTGGCCCGGCGACACGTCGATGCCGGCATCGGTCGCACGCGCGGTCGTCACGAACGTTCGCGCGACCGTCTTGGCGAACAGACCTTGTGGCCCTATCGCGACGCACAGTGCGATCGCTGCAACAGATACGTTGATCCTCATGCCGAAGGAACTCCTAGAACGTGTTTCATGCGCGGACTCGTCGCGTAGACGCTCGAGACCGAAGAGCTGCGGCTCATTTCTTGTGTCATCGACGTTTTCTGCGACGTCTCGCATGAAGAAGGGACACGAAGAACCGAGTGTGCGCTCAGAAGATGGAATGAAGATCTTACGCTCACATTTTCCGCATTTTTCACAGCGCATGCAAGAGCGCATCGCTCAGACGTTCTCGGGCTTGGAGAGAAATGCGCTACGTCGACGTGGAAAGGCGTCGCGAGCGGCGGCTACAATCTGACTGAACGAGCGTTTTGCCGCAACTGTTGTCAATAGCGTGACGATCTCGGGATCGAATTGCGAACCGGAACATCGTTCTATTTCTTCGAGGGCGTCGCGTGCCTCAAGTCGGGAGCGATACGACCGTGCCGACGTCATTGCATCAAATGCATCCGTTACCGCGATAAGGCGGGCCGCACGCGGGATTGCCGCACCTGCGAGTTGGTCCGGATAGCCGGTGCCGTCGAAGCGCTCGTGATGTGCGCGAACGATATTCGCAAGCGGGACAAGCAGCGGCGAAGCTGCGAGCAAGGTCGCCCCGTCGATCGAATGCGCTCGCATCTGTTCCCGTTCCGTTGCGTTCAACGAGCCGGTCTTCAGAAGAATCGTAAGCGGAGTAAACAGTTTGCCGACGTCGTGCAGCGCTGCGGCATAGTGCACCAGCGTGACTTCTTCGGCGCCGAGGCCGGCTTCCAGCGCCAACATACGACATAACGACGCGACTCGTTCCGAGTGCTCGCGTGAGGCGAGATCGTGAGCGCGAAGCAGATCGAGGTACTCGACCGCCGCAGCCGCTGCGGACGGCGGTAGCACACGGGGCTGATACTGCCGACGCGTCATAACCATAGAACTTCCTATTCGAAGAGTGCATCGCCGATGCGCAGCGAGACTAACATGCTTGGAAGTAGCCGCGCAACGATTAGCGCCCGTTCGTGCGATCCAGCACACCGCGGATGAGGCCGGTCGCAGTTTACTCGCGCCAAACTGCCGAAACTGCCGATAATTCCAATGCTCGCCTCGCAGTCGCACGTCTCACTCGTCATGCAGTCTCGCATGCGCCGAGAGCAGAGGGAGCGTGGCCGTCCGATATCGTGCATGGTCGCGCAACGGATCGCCGCGCAGTGATGCTGCATCGACTCGATTCGAAGGCGGTTAATGTCGCCCGTCAAACTAAGCGTCGATGCCCGGGATTGAGAAGATAAGAAAAGAGATCACCCGCTTCGAGGGATTCGAAGTCGTGATCCATACTGGAGACGTGCGGGTACCGGCCCGTTTGCCGAGCTACGCGAAACGATTCGAACGTCGCGTCCGTCAATCGCACACCGTCGGGGACTGGAAGCGCCTTCGCTTTTCGCCGAATTATCCCACACTCGAGATCGACGTGCTCCTCGGGGATGGTCGCGTCGCAACCGAGCGTATGAAGCTCGAACGCGTGCGAGACAGTCACGGCCGATCATTGCGATGACGCCGTCCGGCAAGCCATGCATTCGACGGTGCGCTTCGCACATCTCGCTCTAATCTGAAAACGTGCTCGAGCGACATCGGTCCAGCGTAAGCTGTGAGCTTTCGGATGAGTAACGGACCCTTAGGATGTTACAGCGTCACGGCGAGCAGAAGCTCGTGACTCTTGCGCAGTGGCTGCGGCGTCTTCGGAAGCGGCGGAAATGGACGCAGATTCAGCTCGCTAACGAATCGGGTATCAGCGCTCGAACGATCGGTGACATAGAAAGCGGCGTTCAGAAGCGCCCACACGCCTCCACGCTCGATGCGATGTTCGACACGTTCGACATCGATTCGGTCGAGCGAGCCGCGCTCGTCCGTGCGTTTTATAACGGCCCTGATGAAGCCGAGAGCCAACGCGGTATGTTCCCCGAGAATTCACATGACTTAATTGGACGCGCTGACGACATCGAGCGAATATCACGTCTCATGCGCGACTCGGACGTTCGCGTGCTTACGATCACGGGAGTTGCGGGCATCGGTAAGACGAGCGTCGCTATTGCCGTGGCTCGCGATTTGGCGCGAGACTTCGTAGGGGGTATGGTGTTCGTCGACCTCACGGCAGTCGAAGACTGGAGGCGGGCGGTCCCCGTAATTCTCGAGGCGCTTGGCGGCAGCCGCGATCACGAGCGACTCGTCGTGCCTCCGCGAGCAGCCACCCTCATCTTCGTCGACAACTTCGAGCACGTCATCGACGCGGCGCGAGCGTTCAGTCAGTTCGTTGGGAGTTCCACGTACGCTCGATTCCTCGTTACGAGCCGCGAGCCGCTTGACATCGGTCAGGAGATTACGGTGCAACTCGACCCTCTCTCGCATGAGGCTTCGTCTGAATTGTTCACAGTCGCGGCACAGCGTTCTCGTCCGGAGCTTACCTTCAGTGCCGCGGACGATGAAGACATTGCGACGATCTGCACGCGTCTTGATTGCAACCCACTCGCCATCACGCTCGCCGCGGGCCGCTTACAACTTGCGTCGCTAGCGTGGTTGACGCGTGAGACACGTCAGCCGTTAGCAGTTTTGACCGGCGGTGCCCGCGATGCACCTGCGCGGCATCAGAGTATGGTTGCCGCGATCTTCGCCAGTTACCGTTTGCTCGATCCGGACGAGCGGCTCGCGTTGCTCGCACTGTCCGTTTTTCGTAATGGCGCCACCGTCGATGCCGTCGCGCACTGTCTCGACCGGACGCCGGCCTCGACGGCCGCAGTCGTTGAGTCGCTCGCGCGAAAGAGCCTCGTCTACGCGACATCTCGCGAAGACGGTGAATCGGCGATAAATTTGTTGCACACCGTACGCGACTTTGCGCGGTCACACTGGATCGGTATGCCGAGTGAGGAACTCAACCGGCTGCGCCTGCGGCATGCCGGGTATTTTAGGCAGCGCGCCACGACGTTGCGTGCGTCGATGTACGGGCCCGAACACGCGTGGGCTTGGCGCGCTCTCAAGAGCGACCGGGAGAACTCTCGCGAGGCGGTCGCGTTTGCGCTCGGGCACGATCAAGCGGGCATCGGCCTACGAATCGCGCTCGACAGCCTCTATCTTTTCGCTGAAGACGAAGGGGTGGAAGAGCCGCTCGCTCTCATTGAGGCCTTGCGTCCTCAACTCCCATCGAGCGAACCCGAACTCGAGCTCTTGCACGTCCGCGCGCATCAATCGGTTGCATACTTCTGCTTCCTCTCCGGCGAGTTCGATCGAGGAGAGGCTGAAATCGCGCAGGGATGGACCGGGGCACAAGCGCTCGGTCCGGCACGGCTAGCTTTTTACTACGATACCAGCATCATTCTCGCTGGGGCGCGCGGCACCTATGGCGCAGGTGTGGCTGCGGCGCAAGCAAGTTTGGCAATCCGGCGCAGTCTGGGCGAACCTCTGCTACTCGCTGCGACGCTCGCGAATGCAATAAAGGTGACACTCTACGCCGGCAAGGTCGAAGATGCACGTGCGCTCGTGGAAGAGATGCTAGGCATTCTGCGATCTGCGACGGACTCGCATGGGACGGCGGGAATGCTCGCGAGCGTTTCGGAGTTCTTCTATTACAGTGGAGACCTTTCGCGTGCGAGTGAGATCGCACTTCGGGCTGAGGCCGTAACGCCACCCGATCAAATCTCAGTAGCAATGATGCTCCAATGTACGCTCGGCGATATCGCCGCGGCGTCCGGCGAGCCACGGCTAGCCGTTCGACGGTATGGTCGGGCCATCCAAGGCGCGGCATCAGCATGGGACTTCCCGTCCCGCTATGCGCTCGTTACCTACTTTATACGCATCGTTCCGTCACTCGAACACGTTGCCGAACACGAGCTCGCGGCTCGCGCCGCGAGACTCGCGGCGGATCTCGAAGCGCTTTGGTCGATCACCGTTCTCGAGATCGACCGCCGCCCTCGTGAGGGACGCTATGCTCGCTCGCGCAATTGGAAAACGAAAGCAGAGATCTCGCGCGACGTCATGACGTTTCAGCGAGCACTCCGCGAAACGATTGCTACGTTCGGCCTCGCTTCGAGCGACAACTAAAAACCGAAACTCAGGCGCTCGCAGGGAGTGCACCGTTGCTCGATGTCGCCGTCGTTAGGCTCGCGCCCGGTTGATGAGACCTCCCGGTGTTTGAGCTGCGTTGGTCTTTATCGCGTATCAAGCGATTGACGCAAGACGTGCGTCGATCGCCAGAAAGCTATCTCGACGGCCGCAAGGTTGGGAATCCAGCACAGCCACGCGATGACAGCGTACGCCGGCGCGAAAGATATGTGCGCCGCGATAACGATGCCCAGGTACAGCCGAAGCGTGATAGCCGCCGCAGTGAGAGCGTAGCTACGAATCATCCAGAGCCTATGGCGCCGGACGTCCCCCTGCAGAACGCAACTGACCGCAAGTCCCGTGCTCACGATCCAACAGATCCCCAAGGCGAGGAACCCCACAGAAGCAATCGGACCAGTTTCAGCGTGCAGTGCAACAGGGATCGACGCTAGCCAGCCCGCGAGTACTGCGCCTGCATAGATACGACCAAGAAGACGATGCGTTCGTAGATGTTCGATTCGCAACGAACTTCTGAATTGCCACGGGCCGACGATTAGCGCGACCGAGGACGAGACTGCGTGCACGGAGAGGGCAACGCGATGAGTCACGAAATTAGTTAAGGTAACCATCGGCACGTGTGGCAAAGCGTAGCGCAGCGAGAAGGCGCCGGTCAGGGTTGCCAATACCATAACGAGCCACCACGCGGCTCCCCGAGCGTGACTCACGCGCGTGTTCTGGTTATCATCTCACGCATTGCATTCCGGCGATGCAGCAACCGAGCGGGGCACGGCTGGCACGTCGCTATCGACCGGCCGGCGGGGAGCGAGTAGACGCAATTCTTCACCTTCTGCGAGATGCGATGGCGCGCGTTCGCATGACGTCATGAGTATAACAAATTCGGTATCCGATGACGGAAGGTTGCTGAAATTGCCGAAAACCAACGTTAACGGAACGGCGTCGTTTGTTTTTTACCCTCGGCGCCGACTGCTCGATATAACGGAGAACCGTGAATACGCCTCCCGTCGACATAGCTCTCGATGATTTTTGGCTTGCAACGTATCTGGCGTGGAAATCAGCACGGTCGTCGGCTCGTAGCGCGACGAGTGATAACGTTGACGAGGTCGTGCGTACACCATCGCGCAAAGCGCCGAAACGACGGACCGAACTCGAAACGGACAGCTCACGCCAACGTCTAAGCGGCAACGAAAGCGATCACTCATGGAGCCTTGCCCATGATCGACCCGACCAATCTGTTTGCGAACGGCGCCGCCTACGAGCGGCACATGGGGCGCTGGAGCCGTCTCGTCGGCGCAGACTTTCTTAGATGGCTCGATGCACCGAGCGCCGCACGCTGGCTCGACATCGGGTGTGGTAACGGCGCCTTCACCGAAGAACTCGTCGCGCGCTGTGCGCCGGCCGCGGTGACGGCGATCGATCCGTCCGATGGGCAACTCGCCTTTGCTCGCGCACGACCGGGCGTCGAAATGGTGGAGTTCTCAAAGGCGGACGCTCAAGAGCTGCCATATACGAGCGCGAGCTTCGATGTCGCCGTCATGGCCCTCGTGCTTTCGTTCGTTCCCGATCCGGCGCAGGCCGTCGTCGAAATGCGGCGCGTCGTGCGACCCGGCGGCATCGTTGCGACCTACATGTGGGACCTCATCAATGGCGGAGCGCCGGCGAGCCCGGTCGCCGACGCAATGAGATCGCTCGGAATCGAGCCTCCCTTTCCGCCGAACGCTGAAACGTCGCGAAGCGACGTCTTGCGCGAGCTTTGGCAGGCTGCCGGGCTCGAGTCGATCGAGGCGCAAACGATCGCCATTACGGTGACGTTCGAGAGTTTCGAAGACTTTTGGGAGTCCAATAGCCTGCCGGTCGGACCGTTCGGAACGGTGATCGCCGCGATGTCGGCGGACGCGAGCAACCGACTGCGCTCGCGGCTACGCGAGCAGCTCGCGACTGCGGGCGACGGAGGCATCACGTTCCAGTCGCGTGCGAATGCGATCGCGGGACGCGTGCCGATAGGCAGCTGACGCGACGGTCGCGGTCGATTTGCGGGTACCCCTGCTCGCATGAAGATGCGACTCGCTCTCGGCGCCGTATCGGTTGCGGCGGCGGCGATCTGTGCGACGGTCGTCGGCGCCCGTGCGATCGGCGCCCTCGCCGTCGGTGCGGCGGCGATCGGACGTCTCGGCGTTGGGCCGGCGCGCTTCGAGCGGATCGAGATCGACGAACTCGTCGTACACAAGCTGACGATCGTTGAACGCGCAGCGTCCGCCGACGCAACAGAGCAGAGATGAACACGTCGTCGACGCGCGGTTCGAAACTAGACGGGGTCGTCGTACTCGTAACCGGGGCGAGTTCCGGGATCGGCCAATCCGTCGCACGGTATCTCGGTGAAATCGGGGCGTCGGTCGCCATCAACTATCACGCGCAACGGGAACCCGCGGAGAAACTCGCCGAGGAGCTTCGCATCGGCGGCGGTTCCGCGATCGCGTTGCCGGGCGACGTCTCGCAAGAGGACGACGTCACGAAACTCTTCGAGAACACCGTCGAAGCGTTCGGCCGGGTCGACGTGCTCGTGGCCAACTCCGGGATGCAGAAGGACGCACCGGTCGCGGAGATGTCGCTCGACGATTGGAAAGCGGTGATCGACGTCGACCTCACCGGCCAATTTCTCAGTTGCCGCCAAGCCGTGCGGCAATTCCGGAATCAAGCCAAGGCCGCGCGACCGTTCCGCTCCGCCGGGTCGATCGTCTCGATCACGTCGGTGCACGATCGTATCCCGTGGGCGGGCCACATCAATTACGCCGCGGCGAAAGGCGGCGCGCGCATGTTCGTGGAGACGCTCGCTCAGGAAGTCGCCGCAGACGGGATACGTGTGAACGCCGTCGCGCCGGGAGCGATTCGCACGCCGATCAATCGTGACGTCTGGGACGACGAAGCGGCGCTCGAAAACTTGATGAAGCTCATTCCGTACGGCCGGATCGGCGAGACCGACGACGTGTCGAAGGCCGTCGCATGGCTCGCATCCGACGACGCCGATTACGTGACCGGCGTGACCCTGTACGTGGACGGCGGCATGATGCTCTATCCGAGCTTCCGCGACAATGGCTGACCCGCGCGTGACGTAGAGCGAGACCGTATCACCCGAGATCCGCTCGTGCGGCGCCGGCTTCGTGAAGCATGCGCCTTGCTCGAACGACGTCTTTCGCTTCTTCACCGTCGACGATACGGGCGAGCAATGCCTCGACCTCGCGTCGCGCCGCCGCCGAGCGCCGTTCGTCGGTTGCGAGCGCCATGCGATCGGCGCAGCCCCGGAGTTCGAGGAGCACCGTTCCGAGACTTCGCGCGAGTTCGATCGATCGATCGAGTTGCGCGTTCGCGGCGACATGGTCGCCCGACGCCCGGGTCACGATTGAACGTACGCGCACGACCTCGGGCACCATGATGGCGCCGTCGAGCTTCTCGAGCAACGATTCCGCGGCGTCGAGGTGCGCGAATGCAGAAGAACGATCGCCGGCTTCGAACTCGAATAGCGCGAGTTGCGAGAGAAACACCGGTTGATACGACGCCGGCGCCGCGCAGTTCGTCCCGTCCAACACCTGTGCGAGCCGGGCGATGCCCTCCTCGCGCTTTCCCGTATCGACGAGTGCGTTGCCCGTAAACAAGTTCAGCTGTGCTTCCACCATCACGAATTTGCGTTCCACGGCGAGCTCTCGCGCGGCATTTACGGCCTCGAAGACGTCGTCGAATGCGCCGATCAAGCCGCTCGCGAACGCGATGTGATTGAAGCCGATGCAGGTCGTGAAGGGGTGATCGAGCTCGCGGACGAGCGCGACGCACTCGCGCATGCGCGCGCGCCCTTCGGAAATACGACCGGCGAGGATGAGCCCGAGCGACGCGTGTCCGAGCGCGCAAACGCCGGAATCGTGTCCGCTTCCGAAGGTCGTGACGTGACGGTGATGCTCGCCGGGCCGATAGAGTTCGGCAGCGCGCGATGTC
>CAJCIN010000071.1 GCA_903970385.1 Rhodospirillales bacterium
GCGGCGATCGGCGAGCGGTGGCGCGTCGGCGACGCGATCCTGCGCGTGACGTCGCCGCGCATCCCGTGTTACAAGCTCGCGCACGTGGTCGGCGAGCCCGACTTCGTGAAGCGGTTCGCGCAGGCGCATCGGCCGGGCGCCTATCTCGCGATCGAACGCGCGGCGACCATCGGCCGCGGCGACGCCGTCGAGGTGATCTCCCGGCCGGACGCGATCCTCACGCTCGCCGAGTTCAACAAGATCTATTTCGACGAGCGCGAACGCGCGGCCGAGTTTCTCGCGATTCCCGCGATGACCGATGCCTGGCGTGCGTGGGCGCGCGAGCAACTCGAGACGCATCGAGCCTTCTAGGGGAGCGGTAACACGCGCGCGATCGGCGCGTCGAATGCGTACGCTGTCTTCTTGAGATCGAACTCCGTTCGCGTGTTCCACGCGCGCACGACTTCCGCCGAATCGTAGCCGAGGAGCGACGCCAAGCGGCAGACGTCCGCGCCGGTCAGACGACCGCGTTCGCGGAGTGCTTCGATCGCCGAGACCGCCAGTTCGAGCGCGCGGCCTTCGGCGCTCGTGCGCCCCGCGGTGCGCTCGAGCGTCGCGGGCGCATCGTCGTCCGCCGCCTCCGCCTCACGGTGCATCAAAGCTCGTAGATCGTCCAGGTCCGGGTCCACGTCCACCTCCGAATAGAAGCGCGTGATCGGTCACAAACGCGACCGACCGGCTCATAACGTAATCGGCAGTTTCCGAAGCCGCTCCGTCGGCCTTATGGCGATATCCCGTGCGAACGTTTCTGCCTGATGTCCTACGAAGGACATGGTCGCCGCGCCGTGGCACCGCGAGTCGCGATGAGATTTCTCGGCATGTTCACGATGGCCGTCGTGCTCGCCACGTCCCCCGCGAATGCGGACGCGGGCATGTGGACCTTCGATGGCTTTCCATCGGCAAACGTGGCTGCGACGTACGGCTTTCGCCCGACGCCCGAGTTCCTCGATCACGTGCGAAAATCGTCGCTCCTCGTCGCCGGCAGCTGCTCCGCCTCGTTCGTTTCCCCGAGCGGCTTGGTGATGACGAACGAGCATTGCGCCGCCGATTGTATCGCGCAGCTGTCGACGGCGCAGAAACCCTACGTGACCGCGGGCTTCTACGCGCGAACGCCGGAAGACGAAACGGCGTGCCCCGACTTCGAACTCGATCAGCTCACGCAGATCGACGATATCACGGCCGCGATCGCGCACGCGACGAGCGGGACGTCCGGCGAGACCGGCGAGCGCGCGTTACGGACCGCGGAGGCAGCGGCTCGACAGACCTGCGGTTCGGATCCTACGATTCGTTGCGAGGTCGTGTCGCTCTATCACGGCGGCGAATACAGCCTCTACCATTACAAGCGCTACACGGACGTGCGCCTCGCGTTCGCACCGGAATACGGCATCGCGCAATTCGGCGGCGATCCCGACAACTTCACGTTCCCGCGCTTCAACTACGACATCGCGCTCTTGCGCGCGTACGAACACGGCCGGCCGGCCGCGACGCCCGACTATCTGCGGTGGTCCCCGAGCGGCTCGAAGCCGGACGACCTCGTCTTCGTCTCGGGCAACCCCGCGAGTATGTCGCGCGAACTCACCGTCGCGCAGCTCGCGTTCATGCGGGACGTTCGCTATCCGATCTTCCTTCCGCTGGAAGCCGAGTATCGAGGGATCCTCGAGCGATTCGCGCGCGAGTCGCCCGAAGCCGAGCGTAAGAGCAAGATCACGCTCCAGGAAACCGAGAACGACTTCAAAGCCAACCTCGGAGAACAGAGCGCGCTCGACGATCCCGCGTTCTTCGCAACGAAAGTGCTCGAGGAACGGCAGTTGCGCGAGAAGGTCGCGCACGTCCCGACGCTCCAGGCGGCGTACGGATCCGCGTGGAGCGATCTCGAGCGGGTGCAGGCGGTGCGCGTCCGGCTCACGCCTCGGTACGACGCCGTCAACCTCATGGAATCGCCGTACTGGACCACGCTCTTCTCCGATGCCGTATCGATCGTGCGCGCCGCGACGGAACGCGCGTTGCCCGCTCCCGACCGCCTGCCGGACTACTCCGATCGAGGCCTCGCGCTGCTGGAACAGCGGATCGCGGCCCCGGTTCCCGTCTATGCCGATCTCGAAGAGCTGAATCTGGCGTTCGTGCTCACGCAGTTGCGCCGCACGCTCGGCACGGACGATCCGCTCGTGAAAAGCTATCTCGGCCGCGAATCGCCGGCCGCGCTCGCGCATCGCCTGGTCGCCGAAACGAAACTCGGCGACGCGTCGGTGCGCAAGACGCTCTTCGACGGCGGCCGGGGCGCGATCGACGCATCGACGGATCCGATGATCGTCTTGGCGAGACGCGTCGATTCCGCGGGACTCGCCGTTCGCACGGAGTACGAATCGCAGATCACCGCACCGACGCGCGCGGCGTCGGAGCGCATCGCGAAAGCGCGCTTCGCGGTGTACGGCACGAACGTCGATCCCGACGCGACGTTCACGTTGCGCCTCAGCTACGGCACCGTCAGAGGCTTCGATGCGAACGGAACCGCCGTGCCGCCGTACACGACCGTCGGGGGACTCTTCGATCGCGCGACGGGCGCCGCACCGTACGATCTACCGCAGACCTGGCTCGCGGCCGAATCGAAGCTCCCGCGGACGATGCCGATGAATCTCGTGACGACGAACGACGTCATCGGCGGCAACTCGGGCAGCCCGCTCGTCGATCGCGACGCAAAGATCGTCGGCCTGATCTTCGACGGCAACGTCTACGCGCTCGCCGGAGATTTCGGCTACGACGCCATCCGCAGCCGCTCGATCGCCGTCGACAGCCGGGTGCTGCTCGCCGCGCTCACGACGGTCTATCACGCCGATCGGCTCGTCCGTGAGATCGATGCGGCCGCGAAATAAGACGAGCGATTACGGAGCGGCGGCCTCCGGCGTCGCGACGCCGTGCGCGGGATCGCGACGTTTGATCATCGTCTTGCCGCGCATCGACATCACGACGTCGCCCGCTTGATTTTCCACTTCCGTGAGATTGTGCAGGAAGCCGCGATCGGGCTTGCTCTTCGAGAGCTGAACTTCGACGACGGTGCCGTAGACCGTTAGCGTGTCGCCGGGGCGCACGGGCTTCAGCCAGCGCAACTCGTCGATCCCGGGCGATCCCATGCTCGCGCTGTCAGCGAGAAATCCGTCGACGAGCACGCGCATCGTCAGCGCGCACGTGTGCCAGCCGCTCGCGATGAGGCCGCCGTAGATCGACGCGGCCGCCGCACCTGCGTCGAGGTGAAACGGCTGCGGATCGAACTCGGTCGCGAATCGCACGACGTCGGCTTCCGATAGACTCGTCGTTCCGAGCTTGCGGCGTTCGCCGAGCGGAAAATCTTCGAGATACTTCATCGCGCCGCGACGCGCGACGCGTACGATTCGGCCGACCGCATCGTCCGGGCCACCGCTGTTTCGTATTCCGCGGCGAGTCGCGCGACGAGATCGCGCGTCGGGAGAACGTCGCGCACCGCGCCGATGCCCTGACCGCAGCCCCAAATATCTTTCCATGCCTTCTTCGCGTCGAGACCCTCGGAACCGAAGTTCATCTTCGACGGGTCGGCCGGCGGCAACGCGTCCGGATCGAGTCCCGCGTTCCGGATCGACGGCTTGAGATAGTTGCCGAGCACGCCCGTGAAGTAGTTCGTGTACGCGATGTCGCCCGCCGCCGCGTCGACGATCGCGCGCTTGTAGCCGTCCGTCGCATTCGCTTCATCCGTGGCGATGAACGCCGACCCGATGTACGCGAGATCCGCACCGGCGGCTTGCGCCGCGAGGATCGCGGAGCCCGTCGCGATCGAGCCGGAGAGCGCGAGCGGGCCGTCCCACCACGCGCGGATTTCTTGCACGAGCGCGAACGGCGAGAGCGCGCCGGCGTGGCCGCCGGCACCGGCCGCGACGGCGATGAGGCCGTCGGCGCCGCGTTCGATCGCCTTGTGCGCGTGTTCGATCGAGATGACGTCGTGCAGCACGATGCCGCCGTACGAATGGATCGCATCGTTGATGTCGGGCCGCGCGCCGAGCGACGTGATGACGATCGGTACGCGATACTTGATGCAGCTCGCGACGTCGTGCTCGAGCCGGTCGTTCGACTTGTGCACGATCTGGTTGACGGCGAACGGCGCGGCCGGAGCGTCGGGATGCGCGCCGTCGTACGCGGCGAGTTCCTCCGTGATGCGTGCGAGCCACTCGTCGACCATCGACGCGGGGCGGGCGTTGAGCGCGGGGAACGACCCGACGACGCCGGCCTCGCACTGCGCGATCACGAGATTCGGATTCGAGATGATGAAGAGCGGCGATCCGATCACGGGCAACCGCAGGTTGGCGAACGACGAAGGCAGGCTCATGCAGCCCGCTTTTCGCTACGGGCGCTCGAGAAGCATCGCGATGCCTTGGCCGACGCCGATGCACATCGTCGCGACCGCGCGGCGCGCGCCCAGCTTCTCGAGATCGATCGACGCCGTGATCGCGAGCCGCGCGCCGCTCATGCCGAGCGGATGTCCGAGCGCGATCGCGCCGCCGTTCGGGTTCACGTGCGCGGCATCGTCACCGAGGCCGAGCTCGCGCAACACCGCGACCGATTGCGCGGCGAACGCCTCGTTGAGTTCGAAGAGCTCGACGTCGGCGATCGAGAGCCCGGCGAGACGCAACACGTTGTGCGTCGCGGGAACGGGTCCCATGCCCATCACGCGCGGCGCGACGCCGGCCGTCGCGGCCGCGACGATGCGCGCGCGCGGTTTGAGCCCGTACTTCTCGACCGCGGCGGCGGACGCGACGATCGCGGCGGCGGCGCCGTCGTTCACGCCGGACGAGTTGCCGGCCGTCACGCTGCCGCTCGAACGGAAGGGCGTCGGCAGCTTCGCGAGCCCTTCGAGAGTCGTGTCGGGGCGCGGCTGTTCGTCCTCCTCGACGATCTTCGGCGGGGCTTTCTTCGAGGTCGTGACCGAGACCGGAACGATCTCGTCCTTGAAGCGCCCCGACGCCATCGCCGCGGCGGCGCGCTGCTGCGAGCGGAGCGCGAACGCATCTTGATCCTCGCGCGACACGCCGAAGTCCGCCGCGACGTTTTCCGCCGTCTCCGGCATCGAATCCGTTCCGTACGCCGCTTTGAGCGCCGGATTGACGAAGCGCCAACCGATCGTCGTATCGTAGACGGTGTTGTCGCGCGAGAACGCGGTCGCGGCCTTCGGCATCACGAACGGCGCACGCGTCATGCTCTCGACGCCGCCCGCGATGCAGAGCTCCGCGTCGCCGGCCTTCACGGCGCGCGCGGCGTTCGCGATCGCATCCAGGCCGGAACCGCAGAGCCGGTTCAGCGTCGTCGACGGCGTCCGGTCCGGGAGACCGGCGAGCAACACGGCCATGCGACCGACGTTGCGATTGTCTTCGCCGGCTTGGTTCGCACACCCGAAGAACGTGTCGTCGATCGCGTTCCAATCGACGTCCGGATTGCGCCGGGCGAGCGCACGCAATACGTGCGCGAGCAGATCGTCGGGGCGGACCGAAGCGAGCGCGCCTCCGAACTTCCCGATCGGCGTGCGGATGCCGTCGCACAGAAACGCTTCACTCACGAACCAAACTCCCTATCGTCCACGTTGATACCGATGCGGTCGGTGACCGGATAACTCTGGCACATCAGCACGAAGCCGCGTTCGACCTCGTAATCTTCGAGTGCGTACCGGACGTCCATGTCGACCTCGCCCTCGACGAGCTTGACGCGACAGGTCGAGCACACGCCGCCCTTGCACGAGTACGGCAAGTCGAGGCCCTGACGTAAGCCTGCGTCGAGCACCGTCTCCTTGCCTTTTTCGATCGTGAAGCTGCGGTGCTGGCCGTCGAGGATCGCGTACGCCTCGCAGAGCGCGCCGTCGCCGTCGCTCTCGCGCGGCACGAACGCGGCGCCCGACCGCGGCGCGGCGAGAAACAACTCCGTCTTGATGCGATCGCTCGCGAGGCCGTGCGCCACGAGCGACTCCGTCGCCGCTCGCGTCATCTCTTCGGGGCCGCAGACGAACGCGGCATCGATCGTCGTAGGATCGATCCACCCCTCGAGCAGGGCGTCGCATTTCGCACGGTCGATGCGACCGCTGAAGAGTTCGACGTCCTGCGCTTCGCGACTCATGACGAACAACAGCACGAGCCGATCGAGATACCGGTCCTTGAGATCTTGGAGTTCTTCACGGAACATGACGGTCGACGACGCGCGATTGCCGTAGACGAGCGTGAAACGGCTGCGCGGTTCGACGGCGAGCGTCGTCTTGACGATCGAGAGCAGCGGCGTGATGCCGCTCCCCGCCGCGATGCCGAGATAGTGGTGCGCGTTCTCCGCGGCCAGCGGCAAACCGAAGCGGCCTTCGGGCGGCGCGACGTCGATGACGGCGCCCGGCACGAGCGCGTCGTGCGCCCACGTCGAAAAGCGACCGCCGCCGACGCGCTTGATCGCGACGCGCAGTTCGCCGTCGGACGCGCCCGAACAGATCGAATACGACCTGCGCACGTCTTCGTCGCCGTGCCGCGTCCGCAGCGTGAGATATTGGCCGTGCGAGAATGCGAACCGATCGCGTAGCGCGGGCGGGACGTCGAACGTCACGACGATCGCGTCGCGCGTGTCGCGCCGCACCGCGGCGACCGTCAGTGCGTGAAAACCGCGCTCAATGACACTTGAAATGATCGAAGGGCTCCAAACAGGCGTTGCAGCGATAGAGCGCCTTGCACGGCGTCGAGCCGAAGGCGCTCGTGAGCGTGACGTCGCGCGCGCCGCAACGCGGGCACGCGGTCTTCGTCTCGACGAAGCGCAGGATGTCACCGGACGTCGCGCCGGCACGTTCCTCCGGCGGTGCGATGCCGTACGCGCGCAACTTCTCGCGCACGCCGGCGGTCAGCCAATCCGTCGTCCATGCGGGCGTGAGTTTCACCGACAGCGCGACGCGCTCGACGCCGTGCTCGCGCAGCGCCGCGACGATATCGCGTTCGATCGTTCGCGTCGCGGGGCACCCGCTGTAGGTCGGCGTGATCGTGACGGCGAGCGTCGCGTCGTCACCGGATCCGGACCACGCGACATCCCGCACGATGCCGAGATCGACGACCGAGATCGCGGGAATCTCAGGATCCGGAACGTCCGCGAGCCAGCGCCAGACGTCGTCGAGCGCGGGCGCGGCGGCGTTCACCACCGGTCGCCCGGAATCGAGCGGCGCACCGACTGCATTTCCGCGAGCAGATAGCCGAGCTGTTCCGTGTGCCGGCCGCTCTTGCCGCCGGAGTGCATCCAGCCGTCCTTCGGACGCGCGAGCGTCGCATCCGCGAGGATGCCGTCGACGTGCCGCAGCCACGGTTCGCGCAGAGCCGCGAGGTCGCAACCGATACCGCGCCCGGCGACCGCGCGATCGATATCGTCCGGCGCGAACAACTCGCCGGTATACGGCCACAACTCGTCGAGCGCGGCCTGCACGCGCGTGCGGCTGAGGTCCGTGCCGTCGCCGAGGCGCACGACCCAATCGCCGCTGCGGCGCACGTGGTAGGCGACCTCGCGCACCGACTTCTGTGCGATGCCGGCCACGCGTTCGTCGTTCGACGATCCGAGACGTTGCAACAGATAGAAATGCCACGTGTCGAAAAGAAACTGGCGCACGATCGTATCGGCGAAGTTTCCGTTCGGGCGCTCGACGAGCAGCACGTTGCGATACTCCGAAGCGTCGCGATAATAGGCGAGCCGGTCTTCGTCGCGTCCGGCGCCTTCGACGTCGCCCGCGAGCGTGAGCCACAGTCGCGCCTGACCGACGAGATCGAGCGCGACGTTCGTGAGCGCGAGATCCTCTTCGACCACGGGCGCGTGCCCCGTCCATGCGGAGATGCGCTGGCCGAGCACGAGCGCCGAATCGCCGAGTCGCAGCGCGAATTCGAACAGGGCCGCATCGACCTCGATGTCCGGCGGCACGCTCACAGGTGCTTGACGCCCTCCGGCACCGTGTAATACGTGGGATGGCGATACGTCTTGTCGTGCGCGGGCTCGAAGAGCATGTCGCGCTCGGACGGATCGCTCGCGATCACGTCGCTCGACTTGACGACCCAGACGCTCGTGCCTTCGTTCCGACGCGTGTAGACGTCACGCGCGTTCTGCATCGCCATGTCCGCGTCGCTCGCGTGCAGGCTACCGACGTGTTTGTGCGAGAGCCCGTGACCGCTGCGCACGAACACTTCCCAGAGCGGCCACGAGGCGCGTCCCGGCGCATCGCTCACGCCGCGTCGCTCGTCGCGCGCGCCGCGCGCTTCTCGGCATGCGCGAGCGCCGCGTCGCGAACCCACGCGCCGTCGTCGTACGCCTCGCGTCGCGCGCGTAACCGGTCGCGATTGCACGGACCGTTGCCTTTGACGACATCGTAGAACTCTTGCCAGTCGGGCGTTCCGAAGGCATAGTGGCCCGTCGACTCATCGTACCGTAGATCCGGATCCGGGATCGTCAGACCGAGCGCTTCCGCTTGCGGAACCGTTTGGTCGACGAATTTCTGACGCAGATCGTCGTTGCTGAAGAGCTTGATCTTCCAACGCATCGACGTCTCGTTGTGCTGCGATTCGGAATCGGGCGGACCGAACATCATCACCGACGGCCACCACCAGCGGTTCAGCGCGTCCTGCGCCATCGCGTGCTGCTCGGGCGAGCCGTGCGCGAGCGTGGAAACGATATCGAAGCCCTGACGCTGATGGAAACTCTCTTCCTTGCAGACGCGCACGAGGGCGCGCGCGTAGGGACCGTACGAGCAGCGCGTGAGCGGGATCTGATTGATGATCGCGGCGCCGTCCACGAGCCAGCCGATCGTGCCGACGTCGGCCCACGTGAGCGTCGGATAATTGAAGATGCTCGAATACTTGGCCCGGCCCGAAAGCAGCGCTTCCGTCATCTCGTCGCGCGGCGTGCCGAGCGTCTCGGCGGCGCTGTACAAATAGAGGCCGTGACCGGCTTCGTCCTGGACCTTCGCCATCAAGATGAGCTTGCGCTCGAGCGACGGCGCCCGGCTGATCCAGTTGCCCTCGGGGAGCATGCCGACGATCTCGGAATGGGCGTGCTGCGAGATCTGCCGCAACAACGTCTTCCGGTACGCGTCCGGCATCCAGTCGCTCGGCTCGATCGTGATCGAGCGATCGATCTTGTCGTCGAAGATCGCTTGCTCGGCGCTTCGCGCTTCGCCGATGCCCCCCTCGGGAGCCTCGACCAACTGCGTGTACATGCTCGCCTCACCTCTCCCTACCGTTTGGTAGGTAAGACAATACTACCACGGCAGCGTCCGTCGCTGCAAACGGTTTGAAATCGGGGCGGCGAGGCCCCCCGATCCCCCCCGAGCCCGCACTCGCGGGCTCTTTGACGAACGTCGCGCTCGGGAGCGGTTAGCTCGGGAGCGGTTAGCTCGCGAATGCCGCGCGGCCGATCACGCGGTCGAAGAGCGCCGCGTCGACGTTGGCGCCGGAGACCACGAGGGCGACCGTCTTGGCGTGGAAGCGGCTCGCGTAGCCGAGGAGCGCCGCGAGCGGGGCCGCGCCCGCGGGCTCGACGACGAGGCCGTCGGCCGCGTGGTGCAGCGCCATCCCTTCGAAGAGCAGCGCCTCGCTCACGGCCACGATCGGCACGTCGTGGCGGCGCAGGATGCGTGCCGGCAAGAGGCCGAGCTGCGCGACGTTCATGCCCTCGGCGACCGTCGAGCGCATCGTGCGTGCCCCGACGACGGCCACGCCGGGCGCGCGCTCGGCCACGGCCGACGTGAGGCCCGCGAGGAGCCCGCCGCCCCCGACCGCGGCGACGATCTCATCGACGCCCGGTAACTCGTCGAGGATCTCGAGGCCGATCGTTCCCTGGCCGCTCACGACGTCCGCGTCGTCGAACGGCGGCACGAGCTCGAGGCCCGTGCGCGCGAGGCTGTTCGCATGCGCCTGCGCGTCCTCGAACGTGCCGGCGACGAGGACCACGTGCGCCCCGTACTCGCGAACGCCCCGGACCTTGACGAGCGGCGTCGACTCCGGCATCACGACCGTCACGGCGATCCCGAGCCGGCGGCCGTGGGACGCGAGCGCTTTCCCGTGATTGCCGGCCGACGCGGCGACGACGCCGCGCCGCACCGCCGAGCCGCGCGCGAGCAAGGCCGAGAGCGCGCCGCGTTCCTTGAACGCGCCGGTCGGCTGAAGGCATTCCAGCTTCAGATGGACGTCGGCGTCGAGGAGCGCGGAGAGGGACGCCGAGCGCACGAGCGGCGTGCGCGCGATCGCGGACGCGATGCGCGCGTGCGCTCGCCCGACATCGACCTCCCGTCTACGTCTCACCGTCGTCACCGAAATGCGCTCCTCGAAAGAAAAAACGAACCCCCCGTCCTGCCGGACGAGGGGTTCGTGTGAATCTGGCTACCAGCCCGATCTCGCTACACGCAACTCCAACGCGACCGACACGACGTCCGGCCGATAATAATGCGCGCTGCGATCTCGAAGGTCACCACGCGCCAACGCTACCACCCCCGGAGCGGGGCGGTCAAGTCCCGCACATCACGAAGTGACGGCGCATGAGGGTGCTCGAGCGCTTCTTCGAGGGCGTGCTCTGGAACAGCCGGCTGCTCGTGATCGTCGCCGTCTTGGCGAGCGTCGCGATCGCGATCGTGATGTTCTACATCGCGACGGTCGATGCGATCTATCTGGTCGGCGACGTGACGCACTACGTCGCGCTCGACCAGCTCGTCCGCGATAAGGAGCACGCGAAGATCGTGGCGCACGTCGCGGAGATCGTCGACGGTTATCTGTTCGCGGCGATCATGATCATCTTCAGCTTCGGTCTCTACGAGCTCTTCATCAGCCGCATCGAAGCCGCGGAGACGTCCGAATTCGCGCCGCGGCTGCTGCTCATCCGCACGCTCGACGATCTCAAGGAACGCCTCGCGAAGGTCGTCTTCCTGATCCTCATCGTCCGCTATTTCGAGTACGCGCTCCAATCCGACATCGGCGGACCGCTCGACCTGCTGTACCTCGCGGTCGGCATCGCCCTCATCGCGCTCTCGCTGTACTTAACGGGGAAATCGGCCGCGAAAGAGGCGTAGCACCGGCGCCGTCGGTATCCATTCTCCATGCGCGGCTTGATGATGGACGTTCCGCTTTCGATCAGTTCGATCCTCAAACACGGAGCGCGCTTCCAGCACGACGTCGAGATCGTCTCGCGGACCGTCGAGGGTCCGATCCACCGGTATACGTATCGCGACCTCGCCGTCCGTTCGGCGCAACTCGCGCACGCGCTCGACGCGCTCGGCGTGCGCTTCGGCGAACGTGTCGGAACGCTCGCGTGGAACACGTACCGGCACGTCGAGCTCTATTACGCGGTTGCGGGCATCGGCGCCGTGTGCCACACCGTCAACCCGCGTCTGCACGAAGATCAGATCGAATACATCGTCCGGCACGGCGGCGACGGCATCGTCTTCGTCGATCTCAGTTTCGTCCCGCTGCTCGAGAGACTCGCGCCGAATCTTCCCGGCGTACGCGCGTACGTCGTCATGACGGCGCCGGAGACGATGCCGGATACGACGTTGCCGAACGCGCTCTGCTACGAAACGTTGCTCGCGGCGCAATCCGGCGCGTACGACTGGCCCGTCTTCGACGAGAACACGGCATCGGGTCTGTGCTACACGTCCGGCACGACCGGCGCGCCGAAAGGGGTGCTGTACTCGCACCGCTCGACCGTCCTGCATGCGATGACGGGCGCGATGGCGGAGATGTCGTGGGAACCGGAGAGTCGCATCTGCGTGATGCCGATCGTGCCGATGTTCCACGTCAACGCGTGGGGCTTTCCGTTCGTGGCGCCGATGATGGGCGCGAAGCTCGTGCTGCCCGGACCCTTGCACGATGCGGCGAGCCTCTACGAATTGATCGAACACGAGGGCGTGCGCCGCGCGGGCGCCGTGCCGACCGTGTGGCTCGCGTTGCTCGACTATCTCGAACGCACGGGCCGCGAGCTTTCGACGCTGCGCTCGATGCGCGTCGGCGGTTCGTCGGCGCCGGCATCGATGGTCGCTGCGTTCGAAGCGCGCGGCATCGAGGTCACGAACGGTTGGGGCATGACGGAGATGAGTCCGGTCGGCACGACGGGCACGGTGAAGGCGAAGCATCTCGACAGTCCGGAACGCGCGCGCTATCAAGCGACGCAGGGACGCTGTCTCTTCAACGTCGACATGCGCGTGCTCGACGACGACGGCAACGTGGTCCCGGACGACGGCACGTCGCAAGGCGAATTGCAGGTGCGCGGGCCGTGGGTCGCCTCCGCGTATTACGACGATGCGGCCGCAACGGCGGCGGTTTTCACGAGCGACGGCTGGTTCAAGACGGGCGACATCGTGACGATCGATCCGGACGGCTACATGAGCTTGCGCGATCGCAGCAAGGATCTCATCAAGTCGGGCGGCGAGTGGATCAGCTCTATCGATCTCGAGAACGCGGCGATCGCGCATCCCGAGATCGCGGAGGCCGCCGCGATCGGCATTCCACATCCGAAGTGGTCCGAACGACCCGTTCTGTGCGTCGTGCGGCAACCGGGCAGTTCGCTCGATCGGGACGGCGTTCTCGCCTTCCTCGACGGCAAGATCGCGAAGTGGTGGATGCCGGACGACGTGACCTTCGTCGACGCGCTACCGCACACGGCGACCGGAAAAGTCTCGAAACGCGACCTGCGCGAGCGCTACGCGGCGGGGCTGCCGGGCTGAGGTCGCATCGCCGCCGTGCTATACTGGAGGTTCAGCAAGCTCGACCTTTGATTTTTAGGTCAGAATCGGATGACGCGTTGAAGAAATATTCGGGAAAAGTCCGGAACGGCAAAGCGGAAGTCAAAGTCAAGGACACTGCGGTCCTCGGCACCTCCTCGCTCCGGTGCCTGGATTTCGCGACGCCGACGTTCGGTTGGGGCTTTCACGGAAGCGCCTCGGAAGAACTCGCAATCGCGATCCTGCACGACCATTTCGGCTCTCCCGGCACGTCGTTCGAAGGCCGCGTTCTCAAATTGTACCGCAGCTTCACGGCCGAGGTCATCGCGCAATTCGAGAACGGCGAACCGTTCTCGTTATCGGAACACGCGGTCGCGCGCTGGATCGGCACGCGAACCCGCGCGACGGCGGCAGCCCGCTAGCTAGACGCCGTGGCCGCTGGCCGCGAGCAGATTGAGCGTGTGACCGATCGGGTCGCCGCCGATCTTGCCGTGGCCCGGCACGACGATCGTCGCGCTTCGGTAGCGCAACTGTAGCGCTCGCAGCGACGCATCCCAATCGGCGAGGACCGCGTCTTCGACGTTTCCGAGCGTCGGCGCGGCGATCGAGCGGATGAGGCATCCGCCGAAGAGGATCGTGCGGTCGGCGAGCGCGAGCGTCAGGTTATCTCGCGTGTGGCCCGCACCCGGAAAGAACGCCTCGCCGATTTCGGCGAAGCGCTGTGGCCCCGCGTCGACGCCGACGAGCGGATCCGGCGCATCGTAACCGTGCTCCATCGCGAGCCCGATCGTCAACGGATTCGCGCTGATCGGAATCGACACGGCATCGAGCGCCGCGATGCCGCCGATGCGGTCGGCGTGAAAGTGCGTGACGAGTGCGGCCACGACCGGCTTCCCGCGCGCGGCGCTCCACGCGAGTAAGGCCGAGGTCTGACGCGGTTCCCAGCCCGTGTCGACGAGCACGGCGTCGCGTTCGCGTTCGACGAGCAAGCCGTTCGCGGGAACGATCTCGCTCGCGATCGTGCTGAGCGTCGTGTGCACCCACACGCGCGGCGCGATGCGGGCGACGGACACGTCGCTCGCGATCGCGCTCATGGTCGGCAGCGCCGGTCCGAGCCCGGCCGCGTACCGGCGCGGCGCGGCGCCGGCGACGCCGCCGAACGCCGCGAACGTCAGCCCCGTGGCGAGCGCGGCGACGGCATCGCGCCGCCGGACGGGCGGGCCGCATCGTTCGCACATCGCGTCGCAAATTCTCGCCCGCGGCGCCTCACGACCTTCACGGGAGATCGTCCGAACGGTGCAAAAACGGTCGTCTTCGCGCCCGCGTCTCGCGGAGCGCCGGCCCGTTATAGGAGCGTCGTCGTGTCGTTGGTTCTTCTCGCCGTCTGTTGTTCGATCAGCGGCGACGTGCGCGGCGTCTCCGGCGCGCCGCTCGCGGCGGCACACGTCGAAGCACGCACCGCAACGAGCGCGCAAACGGCGACGACCGACGAGAGCGGCCACTTCTCGTTCGTCGCGCCGCCCGGGACGTACAAGATCGCGGCGAGCGAAAAAGGCTACGCACCCGTCACCGTCTCCGTCGCGGCGGACAAAGACGTGACGGTCGCGATCGCGCTCGAGCCGCTCGATTCGCCGAAACTGCGTCAGATCGGCACCGTCTCCGTCGACGGCCGGCTCGCGCCGATCTCCGGAACGATCCCGTCGATCACGTTCGTACGTTCGGACTTCGACGCGCTCGGCGAAGACCGCGTCGTCGACGCGTTGCAGCAACTGCCGGGTGCGACGTTCTCGCGGCCGGACGGCGGCGCCGCGAGCGCGATCTCGGTCGTGTCGCTGCGCGGTCCCGATCCCTCGGAATCGCTGCTCGCGCTCGACGGCCAGCTCCTCAACGACGGCAACACGGGTGACGTCGACCTCTCGCGGCTTCCCACGGCCGCCTTCTCCGCGATCGACGTCACGGAGGGTCTCGGTCCGGAAGATTCCAACGGCAGCAACACGTTCGGCGGCGCGATCGACCTGATCTCGCTGCGACCGACGAGAGAGGCACACGAGAGCGCGTCGTTCTCGGGCGGATCGTTCGGCCGAACGGAATCGTGGCTCAACGCCACGGGCACGCAGGGCCGGATCGGCTACGCGTTCGCGCTCGACGATCAGAACGAGAACGGCTACGTGAACACCACCGTGCCGCTGTATTCGAGCTCGAACGCCGCGTGCGCTCCGTGCGCGGTGCCGCTCGGTTCGTCCGTTGCGTCGCATGCAGCTCTCGGGACGCTGACCTACTCGTTCTCGCAACATGCCGACATCACGGCGCGGTACTTCGCGCTCGGCGACGACCGCGATCAGAGCAGCGCGCTGAGCGGCATCGATCGAAACGTGGGTTCGGCGACATTCGGCGACTTCATCGGCCCCGGCGAACAGACGTTCGCGCAGACGTTGCGCGCGTATCAGGTGCGCGCGCGGGCACCGCTCGGCGCGGGCGAACTCACGACCGATCTCTCGACGAGCGACAATTCGGTCGCGATCGAAGGCGGAGCCGCCTCGCCGTACGATCTCGACCACATCGACCATCGGTACAACGGCGGCCTCACGTGGCAGCGCACGTTCGCCACGTCGCAGTTCGCCGTCGGCGGCTACACGCGCTACGAATCGCTCTCGTTCGCCGGCCCGGATTCGAGCCCGTTGCTCGGCCAGACGATCGACGTGCTCTATCTGCGCGGCGGCTTCGAGCCCGTCGCGAAGCTGCGGCTCGACGGCGGCGTGTTCGAATCGCGCTACACGACGTTCGGCTCGAACCTCGACGGCCGCTTCGGCGCGATCTATTCGCTCGACCCCGCGACGTCCGTGCGATTCTCACTCGGCACGGGCTTTCGCGCGCCGTTGCTGATCGAACGCTACAAGTTCGCGTACGACGCGCTGCCGCTCGATGCGAACGGCGTCTTCATCGGTCAGGGAAGTCCGGACGAACATCCCGAGCACGCGACCGAATACGAGCTCGGGATCTCGCACGAGTTCTCGCACCGCTCGACGCTCGACGTCTCGCTCTATCAGACGAACCTGCGCGACCCGGTCGAAATCTTCTATCCGCTGGCGGCGGTCGCGGCGGGCACGTGCGCCGGCAATTCCACGCCGAACCCCGCGTGCGTTTCGTACAACGGCAACGTCGGCAACGCCGTGTATCAAGGCGCCGAAATCCGCTACTCGCAGGCGTTCGTGCCGCAGCACGTGCTGGTGACGGCGCGTTACGGCCTCAACGTGGCATACCCGAAAAATCTCAACGCGCAATTCTCGAATCCAACGTCGGCCGGTAACCTGATCGACGACACGCAGTTCCTCGGCATCCCGCAGCAGCAGGCGTCGCTGCAAGCCGCCTACGACGGCGGAACGTGGCACGCGGCGGCGGGCGGTTTCGTCCGCGGAAACAACAACGAACTCGATCAGGCCCCGTTCACGGTCGTCAACGCGCTCGTCGGCCGTCATCTCGGCTCGGGGATCGACCTCTCGGTCTCGGGCACGAATCTCTTCAACGCGGCAGCGGGAAGGTTCACGCAATTCGGCGCCGGCACGCCGTATCGCGGTCTCACACAAAACGCGGCCGGGACGTCCGCGGTCGGCGACCTGCCGACGGACGCCCTGTACATCGAGCCGGCGGCGTTCCGGCTGATTCTCACGTTGAAACGATGAAGGGAGTCGAATGAACCGGCTTCCCGTCACGCTCTGCTGCGCGTTCGCGCTCCTCTGCCAAGCGGTGTCTCACGCTCCCGCGCGTGCGGCCGCCGCGCCGTCCTCCGCGATCCGGCCCACGATCGTCGACTGGGCGCTGACGCCCGCCGCGATCAAGACGTCGTGCGCCGCCGAGATCGCGCGCGCGAACCGCGAGCTCGCGCGCATCGCCGCCGATCGCGCACCCGCGACGTTCCGCAACACGACGCTCGCGATCGAGGACGTCGGGTCCGATCTCGGGGACGCACTCGTCGCGCAGACGTTTCTCGAAAGCGTCGCTCCCGACGCACGCGTGCGCGACGCGTCCCTCGCCTGTTCGAACGACGTCGGAGCTTTCGAAAGCGACGAGACCGCGAATCCGGCGTTATACCGGCGCCTCGCGGCCGCGGATGCGGCGTCGCACGCGAGTGCGGCCGATCGCGCTCTGTCGCACGTGTGGGTCGAAAGCTTCCGCCGGTCCGGCGCGGGTCTCGCGCCCGCGGCGCGTAAGGAATTCGTGCGGCTCTCGAAAGAGCTGACCGATCTCCAGCTGCACTTCACGCAGAACATCGAGAACGAC
>CAJCIN010000072.1 GCA_903970385.1 Rhodospirillales bacterium
TGCAGCTGCTCTTCGCGGTGCAAGGCCTCACGGCGTTCGGCTATCATTTCGCGCTTCCGTCCGCCGGCATCTCGACGAGCGACGATCTCGACATCGGCGATCGCATCCAACATCTGATCATGCCGACGATCGTGCTCAGCCTGCTCTACATCGCCGTGTGGAGCCGCTTCACGCGCAGCTCGATGCTCGAAGTGATCCGCACCGACTACATGCGCACCGCGGCCGCGAAGGGACTCGACCGTCTGACGATCATTTTGCGGCACGGCCTCAAGAACGCGATGATCCCGGTCGTGACGATCGTCGCGCTCTCGCTGCCCGGCCTCTTCTCGGGCGCCGTCGTCACGGAGACGATCTTCGCGTGGCCCGGCATGGGCCGGCTGTTCTTCAACGCGCTCGGCCAGTTCGATTTCCCGTTGCTCATGGGCTATCTCGTGATCGTCTCGTTCCTCGTCGTGTTCTTCAATTTGCTCGCGGACGTGACGTACGCGTGGCTCGACCCGCGCGTGAAATACGATTAGGAGCGCCGCATGGCAACGACGCTAGCGCCCGGAGCGATCCCGCTCGCACCCGTCGACGACGACGTCCGCATCGAGCGGTTCGGCGTCTGGAAACGCTTCCGCAAACACAAGCTCGCGCTCGTCGGCGTCGTCGTGCTCGTCGCGATCACGCTCGTCGCCGTCTTCGCCCGCGCGTTTCCGCTCTGGGATCCGAACTACATCGATCAAGCGAACTGGTCGGGCAATCCGCTCGCGCCGGGCGTCGCCGGTCACTTCCTCGGCACGGACGAAGCGGGACGCGACCTGCTCTCGCGGCTGATCTACGGCGCGCAGATCTCGCTGACCGTCGCTTTCTTCGCGGTGCTCATGGAGATCGTGATCGGCACGATCGTCGGCGCGATCGCCGGCTACTACGGCGGCTGGATCGACTATACGCTCATGCGGATCACGGACGTGTTCCTCGCGATCCCGCTGCTGCCGCTCTTGCTCGTGCTCACCGCGATCGTGGCCGCTTCCTCGAACAAGGCCGCCCTCGGATTCGGCGTGATCGTCGTCATCATCGGCGGGCTGTCGTGGCCGGCCGTCGCGCGGCTCGTCCGCGCGTCGTTCCTCAGCCTGCGCGAGAAAGAGTTCTGCGAGGCCGCACGCGCGCTCGGCAATCGCGACGGGCGGATCATCTTCCGGCACCTGCTCCCGAACGCGATCGCCCCGATCATCGTGCAGGGGACGCTCGAGGTCGCGAGCGTGATCATCACCGAATCCACGCTCTCGTTTCTCGGCTTCGGCATCCAGCCGCCGACGGCGTCGTGGGGCAACATGCTCGCGAACGCGGAGTCGAACATGTCGATCGCGCCGTGGGTCGCGATCTTCCCGGGCCTGTGCATCCTCGTGACCGTGCTCTCGATCAACTACCTCGGCGACGGCCTGCGCGACGCGCTCGACCCGAAGATGAAGTAGGGTTGCGGGCGCAGGACCGATGCGGTACGATACCGCAGTTGTCCGGCTCGCCGGTCTTCGTCGACCCCGAATTGTCCCCGTGCGCGAGTGGCGGAATTGGTAGACGCACTAGCTTGAGGGGCTAGCGCCCGCAAGGGCGTGCTGGTTCGAGTCCAGTCTCGCGCACCACTTTCGACCCCTGGGGGAACTCCGATTCCTTCGGGGGGGTTGTTTTCCGGGGCCGTTTCGGAAGCTCGAGCCACGTATGACATTCTGCAGATGCGCTCGCCGCGGCGACGTGCGACAGTCGACACATGAATGTCGCGAAGCTGTCTTCTCACGTCGTCGCAATGGCATCGTTCGCGCTTTGCATCGCAAGAGCGGGCGCCGCGGAGCCTCTTCCGCGTGCGACTCCGGCGCCGGTGCCGCAAACCGCGTCGAACGCACCGCGGCGTCCCTACGTGCGATTCGTTTCCGTCGATCTCGATCTCGCACCGAAGGTCTATAACGCATTCGACCCCGGCGACACGGGACGGACGAGCCAGACGTTTCGTGGCGTGGCGGAATACGGCCTCACGATTCTCGGCAAATCCACCCGGCGGTTCGTGGAGATCGAATACCGACGCTTTACGTACCCGCATCTCGTAGGCGGATCGTACGCGTCGGGCGTCGCCTCGTGTCCCTCCGTAGGCTGCGTGACCGTCATCGGCGACAACGGATCGGCGTACGTGAGATCGTCGGAGCTCACGGAGAGCGACATCGCGATTCACTCGGGCATCGTCGGCATCGGCCACACGTATCTCGCCACCTCGTTTCTCACCCACGGAAACGATTACGGCTACCCGAACCTGGAATCGACCTTTGGAATCGGCGTCGAACGCCTTCCGGATCCGTCGCGCTCGTTCACGTTCTATGCGGACGGGTACTACTATCCCGAAATGCACGGCGATTTCGTGACCGCAAACGGCGATGGGCTCGAGCTTCGGTACAAAGTCGTCAGCTATGAAGCGGGTCTGATCGCCGCCGTTCCTCGCACGCCGTTTTTCCTGGAGCTCGGCGACATCGGCGATCGCTATATCGGCAAACAGAACGCGCCGGGTTCTGCAACGCATACCGCGTTGACGCTCGGCTTCGGGAGGCACTTCTAGCACGATGTTCGCTCGTTTGCACGGTCTGCCTCGGGTCGTCGGCCCGTTCGCGCTGATCGAAGCGCTGGTATTCGCTTGTGCCGAGGCGTCAATCATGCTCAATCCGCACGTCGCGCTCGCATCGCGTTACCCGACCGAGGTCGAGATCGCGGCCTTCTGTGCTCTCCGTTTCGCGCTGCCTTACGCGAGCCGGCAGAAGCCGCGAATATGGGCGTTCATCGCGATCGAAGTCGCGCTGCTCTTCTTCATTTCGGCACAGGTCAACGGTGCCGCGATTACGATCATCAGCGTGAGCGTGGCGCTGCGAAGCGCCGAACTGTTGCGGCCGCCGGTCGCGTATTACACGATCGGCGTCTTGCTCGCCGTGGTGCTCGTGTCGATGTCGTTCTGGGGGCGCGCGCAGGGCATCGCTTGGAACACGATCGGCGATTGGGCGGTCATCACGAGCCTGGCATGGGGATTGACGGGGGCGCTGACGAGTTTCGCGGCCGGCGAGCGGCTGGCCAATGCGGAGTTGCGCAAATATGCGGCGATCTCGGCGGAGGTGGCCGCCGGTAAAGAGCGAGGCCGCATCGCGCTCGAGCTCCGCGATATGATCGGTCACGCGCTCACCGCGCTCAACGTCCAATTGGAGAGTGCGCTGCGGTTGCGCGACGTCGACGCGGCCGCCGCCGACACGCTCATCGTATCGTCTAAAGCGCTCGGATCGCAGGCGCTCGAAGACGTTCGACGCACCGTCGCTCGATTGCGCACCGACCCCCTCGAGCGCGGTCCGCTCGATGAAGTCATGCGACGTCTCTGCGAGCGGTTCGAGAGTACGTTCGGTATCGAGATCGACCGAACGCTCGTGCCCGTCGCCGGAGGACCGGCGACGAATACCGCCGTGATCCGGATCCTCGAGGAGGCGTTCACGAACGTCGCCCGTCACGCGGGCGGATCGAAAATCGATCTTCATCTCACGCGGCTCGCGGAGCGTAACGTGCTGGAAATGCGCGATGACGGCTGCGGCTTCGATACGCGCGATCACGTCGCCGGACACGGGCTCGCGATCATGCGCGAGCGGGCGAGCGCGGCCGAAATCGACTTGGCCATTCGCTCCGCTCCCGGATCCGGCACGCTCGTACGCTTGGCGTGGGATTCCGCATGAACACGCGCCTCGTCATCGCGGACGATCAAAACGCCTATCGCGTCGGCCTGCGCGCGCTGCTTTCCACGTTGCGCGGAATCGAGATCGTCGGCGAAGCGGCCGACGGATGCGAAGCGATCTCGATCTGTTCGCGGATGCGACCGGACGTGGCGCTGATGGATATCCGGATGCCCGTCATGGACGGGATAGCCGCCACGCGGGAACTCTCGAAAACGCTGCCGGCGACGAAAATCCTCGTGCTCACGACCTTCGACGACGACGAATTGGTCCGCGCCGCGGTCGCGGCGGGAGCGGCCGGTTACGTACTCAAGGACACGCCGGCCGACGATCTCGCGGCGATCATCGCGATCACGCGACGCGGGTATTCGACCTTCGGGCCCGGGCTCGTCTGCGATGTCGACGACCGCGCGCCGTCACCGCAACCGGCCCGAGACCACCTCGGCGCGATGACCGAGCGCGAACGAGACGTCCTGCGCGAGCTCGCGATCGGCGCGTCGAACAAACGGATCGCGACGACGCTCGGCATCTCCGACGGGACGGTTCGGAATTACATGACGAGCATACTCTCGCAGCTCGGTCTGTCGTCGCGAACGGAAGCCGCGCTCGCCGCACGTTCGATCTTCGAGCGGCACTCGGCAACGCCCGAGTCGGAGTCGTGACGGCATGATCTCGGGCGCATTCCGGTTCCTTCGAAACGCGATCCGGCCCGGCGTCGAGGTCACGAAAGTTCCGGCGAATATCCTGCTCGATTGGGATGTTCCCGTCGTCGTGCGCGATGGAACGACGCTTCGTGTGAACGTGTTCCGGCCGAACGTCGACGCGCCGGTCCCCGTGATCATGTCGGCGCATCCGTACGGAAAGGATAAGATCCCCGCGAAATCGCGCAGCGGACGTGCGCCGGCAATCCAGTCGCGGCTCCTCCCGCAGCCGCACCGCGTGCGCATCTCCGCATGGACCAGCTGGGAAGCTCCCGATCCTGCCTTCTGGGCGACGCACGGTTACGCCGTCGTGAACGCCGACCTCCGCGGCGGCGGCACGTCGGAAGGGATAGCGGATCTTTTTTCCGATCAGGAGGCGCGCGATTACTACGACCTCATCGAGTGGGCAGGCTCGCGAGAATGGGCGTCGGGACGCGTCGGCCTGGACGGTGTCTCGTATCTCGCGATCAGTCAATACAAAGTCGCCGCGCTGCGGCCGCCGCATTTCGCGGCGATCTGTCCGTGGGAAGGTCTGAGCGATCTCTATCGCGATTTCGCGCGCCCCGGCGGCGTACGCGAGGACGGCTTCAGCATTCTTTGGAGCGCGCTGACGAGCCGCGAGGCGCGCCTGCGTTCGTCGATCCGAAAGCAGGTCGTCGAACGATCGGAGCGCGACGACTGGTACCGTTCGGTGACGCCGGACGTCGCGCGGATCGACGTCCCGATGCTCGTGTGCGGTAGTTTTTCGGATCACTGTCTGCACTCGCGCGGTTCGTTCGAAGTATTTCGCCGCGCCGGTTCCGCGCGCAAATGGCTGTACACGCATCGCGACGGAAAGTGGTGCGCGTATTACGGGCCGGACGCGACCGCGGCGCGCAAACGCTTCTTCGATCACACGCTCAAGGGTATCGAGAACGGACAGGCGACCGAACCGGCCGTCCGGCTTGCGATCTACGACGGCGGTCCGGATCCGACCGCGGTCACACGCGAATCGGCGTGGCCTCCGAGCGACCTCGTCGAGCGGACGCTCCGTCTCGACGCGCGCACCGGGTCGCTGCTCGCCGGATCAGTACCGGAAACGCACGCCTCGGTCGCGTTCGGCACGAGGCGAGCGAAAGCGGCGTTCGCGTGGACGCTGCCGGAGGACATGGACGTCATCGGTCCGATGGCGCTGCAGCTGTTCGTCGAACTGCGCGGCGCCGAAGATGCGTTTCTCTTCGCAAACGTTCGCAAGATGCGCGCGGGCCGCGAAACGACGTTCGAAGGTTCGTACGGATTCTCCGGCGACTCGGTATCGAAGGGTTGGCAACGCCTGGCACATCGCGAGCTCGATCCCGCGTTGTCGACACCGCTGCAGCCGGTCCACATGCACGAACGCCGTCGAACCGCTGCGCGCCGGTGAGATCGCGCTCGTGCACGTCGCTCTGCTCCCCCAGGCGACACGGTTCCATCGAGGTGATGTGCTTCTCGTCGAGATTCGGGGAACGTGGCCCGTGCCGCGGGACCCGTTTCGCGGCCAATTTCCCGCCGGCTACGAGCGTAGTCCCGATGCCGTCTGCACCCTCCACACGGGCGGATCGTTCGATGCCTACCTGCTCGTCGGTACGCGAGAGATCTGGAGCGGATCGTCGCCGGGTTCGCAACCGATGGAGAACGGCGGATGAACGTGAAGCGTTTCACGCGGCGCGCGCTCCTCGCAAGCGCCGCAGCTGTGCCGGTCGCTTGCCAAAATGTTCGGCGTAGCGTCATCGACGCCGTCACGCCGACGAAGGACGGCTGGACGCTCGAAGAAGCGGAGAAGCGAGCTCGCGCTTCGCTCAAAAGCGCGAGCGGCACGAAGCTCGTCCTCTTGGGCACCGGCGGCGGCCCGGTCCCCGGTATGGCGCGGCGTATGACCTCGAACGTGATCGTGTCGGAAGGCGTCGCGTACGTGCTGGACTGCGGGCTCGGCGTGACCGATCAGTTCGCTCGCACCGGTCTTTCGTTCTCGCAAATCCGCTCGATCTTCATGACGCACATGCACCCCGATCATACGGTCGAGTACGGCCCGCTCATGTTGATCGGCTGGATCCAGGGCATGCGCCCGGACGTCCGGGTGTTCGGGCCGCCGCCGCTGCGCGCGATGACGGCCGACTATCTGCGCTCCCAGAGAACCGTCGTCGATTTCTGGTCCGAGGACTTCGCGCTGTCACCGTTGCGAGCGATTGCGGTGCACGAGTGTGCGGGCGAAGGTCACGTGATGACCGACGACATCGTGCGTGTGACGTCCGTGCTCGTGAAGCATCCGCCCGTGCATCCGGCGTACGGTTACCGCTTCGATTTTCACGACCGCTCGATCGCCTTCTCGGGCGACACCGTCGCGCTCGATGCGGTCGCGCGGATGGCCGAGGGCGCGGACGTCCTCGTGCACGAGGCGATGTTTTTACCGGCGATGGACGCGATCGCTTATTTTGCAAGCTCGCGGCTTTCGATGTCGCCGAAGTCTTTTCTACACCACATGAACGTCGACCATTCCCGAGTGGAAAACGTCGGACGGATCGCGACCAAGGCCGGAGTCAAAACGTTGGTTCTCTCACATTTGACGCCGGGATTCGGCGTCCCCGATCAGATCTGGCGGGCCGCCGCAGCGAGTACGTTCGGCGGCGAAATCATCGTAGGACACGACCTTGCGGTCATCTGAACGTCGTCTCGGTCGCCTCGTTCGCGCATCGCGCGAAGCGCTCGTCGTCGCGTGCCTCTTGGCGAGCACGGCACCGTCGTCTGCAGCGGACGGCCCGACGCGGGAAAATGATGCGCTCGGTCTCATGCGACGTGTCGCAACGCAGTACGCGCAGAGTGCGCGCGGCGTCATCGGCGTTCGATCGCAGAGTCTGCTCGTCGTCGAAGCGCCGCTCTTCAAGCGGCGGATCGCGAACGACGGCTGGTTCGTTTTCGTGGACGGCGTTCTCGAGAAGAGTAAAGACGCACCCGATCCGCGGCAGCCGCCGCTTCGCGATCCCTACCGAACGGAGTATCTCGGGGAATACGTCTACGCTTTCACCTCGTGCGAGGACTGCCGCCCGGGAACCGAAGCCGTCGCGTTTTCGAGTCCGATCCGCGACGTCCGGCACGCGTCGGGTACGCTCGTCGTCGACACCGCGACCGCTCTCATCGTCGCGCAGACGGAAACGCCCTACAAACTGCCCTGGCCGACGAAGAGCGGGGACCTCGTCGCCACATGGGGTACGACGGACGGCGGCTGGTTCCCGAAGAGCATCACCGGAAGCTTCGTCGGGAAGATCGGTCCGTTCGTCGGACACGCCCGCTATGCGCAAACGCTGTCGCCGTACCGGCGTTTTGAGGACGTCGCCACGGCCACGGCCGCGTTATCGCAGCAGCCGTAGAGCGGCCGAGCCCGCTCCCATGAACGATTGCCTTGGTCGGCGAAACATCTCCCCGCTGGGCCCGTACATCGGTCCGTACGACTCGTTCGCCGAGGAGAGTTCCCGTGCGGTTGACCCGTTTTGCCATCACGCGTCCCGTCATCACCGCGATGTTTTTCATCGGGCTCTCCGTCTACGGCCTGATGTCGTACTTCGGGCTCGGCGTCAACCTCTTTCCGAACGTCGCCTTCCCCGTCGTCGCCGCGATCGCCGAATATCCGGGCGCGTCGCCCGCCGAGATGGAGAAGCTCGTCGCGAAGCCGATCGAAGATCAGCTCGACGGCATGGAGAATCTCGACCGGCTCTCGGCGACCGTTCAGGAAGGCCGCGCCGTCGTCATCGCGCGCTTCAAGCTCGATACCGATCTCAACTACGAGACGATCGACGTGCAGCGTCGCGTCGACACCGCGCGCGTGTACATGCCGACCGACCTCACGCCGCCGACGGTCGAGAAGTTCAGCAACTCGTCCGATCCGATTCTCGACGAAGCGGTCACGTCGGACAAGCTGTCGCCTGCGCAACTCTCCGACATCGTCTCGCAGCACATCGTGCCGGATCTCAAGACGGTCAAGGGCGTGCTCGACGTGCAGAGCGCGGGCGACACGCCGCGCGAAATCCACGTGTATCCCGATCAGACGCGCATGCTCGGCGTCAACACGACGCTGCTCGACATCAACAACGCGCTGACGTACAACAACGCGAACCTGCCGGGCGGCCGCCTCGACTCACCGACGCAGGAGACGACGGTCTCCGTGCACGCCGACATCCAGAAACCCGAAGACATCTTGCAGATCCCGATGCAAGTCCTCAACGGGTCGCAGATCAACGTCGCGCAAGCGAGTCTCAAGATCGGCGACATCGCCGCCGTCGACGACGGTCACGTCGAGAGCCGCCTGCCCTCGCGTTACAACGGCGCCCCGACCGTGCTGCTCTCGATCACGCGCCAAAACGACGCGGACACGGTGAAGACGACGGCGGCAACGCGTGCGGCGTTCAAGAAGCTCGTCGACGAGTATCCGAATCTGCGATTCACGGAAGTCGATGCCGCGGCGGAATACACGCAGGCGTCCGTCGACGGCGTCCTGCAGAGCCTCTTCGAAGGCATCGTGCTGACCGCCATCGTGATGCTGCTCTTCCTGCACGCGTGGCGCAACGCGGCGGTCGTCATGATCGCGATCCCGGTGTCGCTGCTCGGCACGTTCATCGTGATGAAACTCTTCGGCTTCACGCTCGACGTGATCTCGCTGATGGGCCTCGGGCTCACCATCGGCATCCTCGTCGACGACTCGATCGTCGTGCTCGAGAACATCACGCGACATCGCGACATGGGCGAAGCGCCGCTCGATGCGGCGGTCAACGGCCGCACCGAGATCGGGAGCGCCGCGGTCGCGATCACGCTCGTCGACGTCGTCGTGTTCTTGCCGATCGCGTTCCTCTCGGGCATCGTCGGCAAGTTCATGAAAGAGTTCGGGCTCGTGATCGTCGTGGCGACGCTGTTCTCGCTCGTCGTCTCGTTCACGCTCACGCCGCTCCTCGCGGGGCGCTGGTCGGTGAAGCGCCGCAGCGGCGCCGTGCCGTGGTGGGCGGCCGGTTTCCAGAACGGCTTCGATCGCCTCGGCGGCTGGTACGCGCGGCGCGCGCTTCCGTGGGCGCTGCGGCATCGCATCACCGTGCCCGTCGTCTGCGGCCTCTTGATCGTCGCCTCGATCGCGCTCGTTCCGCTCGGCTTCATCGGCTCGGAATTCGTACCGGCGTCGAGCACGGGCGTACTCGACGGGTCGCTGCAATATCCGGTCGGCCAGCCGCTCGCGAAGACGTCCGTCGCGATGGCGCGCCTCGAGAAGAAGCTGCTCTCGATCGACGGCGTGCAATCGGTGCTCACCACGATCGGCAGCAAACAGGTCGGCAACTCGAACGACACGGGCGGCAATCTCGCGCAATTCACCGTCATCATCGACAAGAAGCGCCGGCTCGAGACCGATCGCGTCCTCGGTGCCGCACGCGACTTCGCGTACGTCGTGCCCGGCGCGAACTATCAGATCGCGACCGAGGGCGGCGGCGGAGGCGGCGGCTCGCCGATCTCGTTCACGCTCACGGGGCCCGATCCTTCACTCGATCAGGCCGCGGAAAAGATCGCGACGCTGATCCGCGAGCAGAAGGGTGCCGTCAACGTGCAGACGGGCGCGGAGAACGAAGGTCCGCGACTCGATATCCGCATCGACGCGCGGCGCGCGAACGTGCTCGGCATCGCGCCCGCCGATGCCGCGACCGTCGCACGCATCGCGATCGGCGGCACCGTCTCGACGCGCGTCCGGCTCGAGAACGGCCTGACCGACGTGCGGCTCGAGCTGCCGCCGGGTCGCCGTAGCGATCTCGCGACGATCTCGCAGCTGCAGGTGCGCGCGGCGAGCGGCATGCTCGTGCCGCTGAGTTCGGTCGCATCGTTCACGATGACGAAGGCGCCGACGAAGATCCAGCGTCAGGCGCGTCAGCGCATCGCGAGCGTGTCCGGCGACGTCGATCCGAACGCGGGCGTGTCGCTCGGTAAGATCCTCGGCCCGGTGCAAGCGAAGATCGACGAGCCCGGTTTCTTGCCGCCGGGCGTCCACGCGCTCGCCGACGGCGACGCGGAACTGTTCGAGCAGACGTTCTCGAGCATGGGGCTCGCGCTCATCACGTCGTTCACGCTCGTCTACATGTTGATGGTCGTGCTCTACGGATCGTTCGTCGAACCGTTCGTCGTGATGTTCTCGGTGCCGGTCGCGCTCGTCGGTGCGCTCTCCGCGCTCGCGATTCGCCACCAGACGCTCAACCTGTTCTCGCTGATCGCGATCGTCATGCTGTTCGGACTCGTCGCGAAGAACGGCATCCTGCTCGTGGACTACGCGAACCAGCAGCGCCACAAGGCGGGGCTCAACGTCTACGACGCGATGCTCGCCGCCGCGACGACGCGCTTCCGGCCGATCCTCATGACGACGGCCGCGATGATCTTCGGGATGCTACCGCTGTCGCTCGGCCTCACGGAAGGCGCGCGCGAACGCGCGTCGATGGGCACCGTGCTGATCGGCGGCCTCGCGAGTTCGCTCGTGCTCACGCTCGTGCTCGTGCCCGTGATGTACACGTTCGTCATGGGCTGGGTCGACAAGCGCGTCGCGAAGCGTGCCGCCAAGCACGCCGCGGAGGATCGCCCGGATTCGGACATGCCGCACTTCCCGCTCCCCGCCGGAGCGGAGCTCGGCGACCGTGCGAGCATCGCAGAACGGGGTACCTTCTAGGCTGCGCCTCCGCTTCCGGAGGCCGACCGCCCCGTCCGGGGCATGCTTTCGGAGGTCCCGTTGTCACGAATTCGACCGTTTACCGCTGCCGGAGTCACGCTCGCCGCCGTGGCGGCGTCCGCCCTTCCGGCGTGGGCACTCTCCGTCACCGTCAACGGCCAGGCCGTCGTGTTCAATCCGCCGCCGATCGAGCGCGCCGGACGCGTCTTCGTGCCGCTTCGCGGCGTCTTCGAGCGCCTCGGCGCGAGCGTCGTGTACCAGAGCGGCACGATCAACGCGACCGGCAACGGCCGCGCGATCCAGTTGCACATCGGCTCGAACGCCGTGACCGTGAACGGTCAGCAGTCGACGATCGACGAGCCGCCGTTCGTGATCGGCGCGAGCACCTACGTGCCGCTGCGCTTCGTCTCGGAAGCCCTCGGAGCCGGCGTGAACTACGACTCGGCGAACCAGCTCGTCGCGCTCAACACGTCGGGCGCCGCGGGCGGCCCACCGCCCGGCGGACCGCCGCCGGTCGCGACGCACCTGTTGCGCGACCTCGAGCCCGGCCGCAATGTCGCGGTCGGTTCGCGACGTCCGACGATTTCCGCGAACTTCGCCCAGCCGGTCGATCCCAACAGCGTTCACCTGACGCTCGACGGCCTCGACGTGACGCGTGACGCGACCCGGTCGCCGAGCGGCTTCATCTACGCGCCGACCTCGCCGCTGCAATCGATGCCGCACGACGTGGTCGTCGCGGGCAATCTCGCGAGCGGCCAACCGTTCACGGAACGCTGGCACTTCGCGACCGGCGCCTCCGCCGAACGGAACACGATCTCGATCGTTTCGCCGCCCGACGGATCGCCGGTCGGCAACTCGTTCACGGTGCGCGGCCGGACGGTTCCGAACGCGCTCGTCCACGTCGTCGCCGGTGCGTCGGCGAACTTCGCGGGCCGGTCGTTCGCGTTCGGTTCGGGTAACTTCGTCGGCGACACGGTGGCGGACGGCAGCGGGAACTTCGAGCAGCGCATCAACGTGCAGGCGTTTCCGGGTGCGGCGATCGGCGTGACGATCACGTCGACGGATCCGCAGTCGCGCGAGAGCGCCCAACAGAAGCTCCAGCTCACCACATCGCAATAGCGGCGTGACGGAGCGTCGCCGGGCCTTCATCACGGGAGCGGCGAGCGGTCTCGCGCGCGGGGTCGCGGTGGATCTCGCGCGTCACGGTTACCGCGTCGCGTTCACCTACCGTCCCGGCGGCACCGCGCCCGACGGCACGCTCGCCGCGATCCTCGCGTCGGGCGGTGCCGCCGGTATCACGGTGGCCGCCGATCACGGCAAAGCGGGCGAGACCGCGCGGAGCGTCGCCGAAGCAGAGGTGGCGCTCGGCGGCCTCGACGCGTACGTGCATGCGGTCGGGCCGATCGTCGTGAAGCGCTTCGCCGCGTCAACGGCGGACGACGCGCGAGCGATGATCGCCGGCAACTATGAGAGCGCCGTGGAGGGCGCGTTCGCCGCGCTTCCCGGCATGCGCGCGCGCGGTTATGGGCGGCTCGTCTACTTCGGCATGAACGGAAGCCACCTGACGCTGCCGGCCCTGTCGATGAGCCTCTACGGAGCGGCGAAGGCGGCCGTCGTCGCGTTCGCCCGATCGCTCTCGCTCGAGGAAGCTAAGGCGGGTATCACCGTGAACGTCATCGAGCCCGGCGACATCCGCGACAAGACCGTGGACCGCGCAGGGGCGCAGGCTATCGCGGCCAACAATCCGACCGGCCACGCGGGGTCTTGGGAAGACGTCGCCTACGCCGTGCGTTTTCTCGTTTCGGAAGAGGCTAGCTTCATCAACGGTTTGACGATCGGAGTCAATGGAGGACTCGTGGAGCCGCACGAATGACGGCTGTCGTGTGGGTCGTCGTCGCGCTCGTCATCGCCGTGCGCTGCGTCGTCGCGTTCACGTTGCCGCTCACGGGCGACGAGGCGTACTACTGGGAGTGGAGCCGCCACCTCGCATGGGGCTACGTCGATCATCCGCCCGCCGTCGCGGCGACGATCGCCGCGTTCTCGGCGTTCGGTCAGACGCCCGGTCTCGTGCGTCTCGGCTTCGTGCTCTGCGGCTTGATCGCATCGATCGCGATCGCCGGCTGCGCGACGACGATCACGAACGATCGCCGCGCGGGCGCCGTCGCCGCACTCGCGCTCGCGCTGACGCCGCTCGCCTCGCTCGCCTTCGGCTCCGCGTCGCCCGACGGGCCGTATCTGATGTTCTGGGCGCTCGCACTCTGGGCCGCGGTCCGCGCTTTCAAATTCGATGGCACGTTCGATTGGGCGGCGCTCGGCGCCGCGACCGCGGGCGTGCTACTCTCGCGCGTGCTCGGCTTCGCGCTGCTCTTCGGGCTGTGCGCGTACGCGTGCACGCCGGGCGTGCGGCACGTCTGGCGGCGCGGCATGCCGATCGCGCTCGCCGTCACGGCGGTGCTCTTCGCACCGTGCGTCGTGTGGAACGCGACGCACGGCTGGGTGACGTTCCTGTTCGGCGTGGTATACCGTCACGAGGAGACGCACGCGTTTTCCGTCGTGCGCGTCGTCCAGTTGCTCGCCGCGCAGGCGGCCGCGTATTCGCCCGGCATCTTCGTCGCGGTGTTGCTGCTCGCGATCCGGCCGCGGAACGCCCTGCTCGCGTGGACCGCGATCCCGCAGCTCGCCGTCGTCACCGTGCTCGCGTTCGTGGAACGCGTCGAGATCCACTGGATCTTCGGAACGCTCGTCTCGCTCTCCGCAATGCTCGGCGTGGCGTACGTCCAGATCTCGCACCGGCTCAAGATCGTGTGGTCGACGATCTGCGTCGTACCGGGTGCGATCCTCGTACCGGCGATTCTCGCCGTCACGTTCGCACCCGTCCCGATCTACAAGATCGTCAATCGCGAGACGGGCGCGCAGCTGCGCAACGGCGGCCCGTTCGAGATCATGACGTACGCGATGGTCGCGCGCGATGCGAAGGCGCTCGCGGCCGAGCACGATGCCGTCGTCATGACGGACGGCTACGGTCTGTCGTCGGTCATGGACTTCGATGCGGGCATCACGCCCGTCGTGATCGGTTACAACTGGCAAGGCCGCGAGTCGCGGCATTGGTATGCCGACTCCGAGCGGCCGGCACGCGCGCTGTTCGTCGACAAGGAGCCGCTCGCGACGCGGCCCGACATCGCGAGACACCTGCACCGCGCCTGTAGCTCCGTGACGGACGGCGGCATCCACCCGTACAGTTTCGGCGGCACGACGCCGCGTGCGTATTACTTCACGTGGTGCGAGGGTCTCGGGCCGGACGGCATCGCGATCCTCCGCTGGGAACGCGAACCGTCCGCTCCGCACGCTTCCGCCGTCGCCGCGGCGCCGCACGTGGGTGCTTGATTACATTCCGCTGACGGCGGCCGCCGGCCGCCGGCTCGCGACGGCGGAGCTGCGTTCGCTCGCCACGTCGCGCATGCGCGACCTCGGCTATGCGTACGTCGCGAACGAGTTCTCTCCCAGCAACGCGAACCTGCGTTTCGACGTCATAGGAATCGCGAAGTACACGCGGCAAGTGCGCATCTACGAAATCAAGTCGTCGCGTGGCGATTTCCTGAGCGACGGAAAGTGGGAGAAGTATCTCGACTACTGCACGCATTTCTCGTTCGTCGCGCCGGCCGGAGCGATCTTTCGCTGGGAACTCGCGCGCGGCGTCGGGCTCATCGAATACGGCGCGCCGGCGTTCGAATCGATGCGGCGCGCGCGGCGGTTCGGCATGACGATCGTGCGCGAGGATTGCCTGCGTGCCTCGCGTCCCTCGCAGCGTCTGCGCGAGCGCGTCGACGATGCGGCGTGGATCGGATTGCTCGAGACGATCGCGCTCGCGTCGCGACCCGGAGCGCCCGACGTGACCTTCGAGGGAGGCGCCGGAATCTGAAGACCGTTCGCCTCGCCGCCGTTCTCCTCGCGTGCGCGTGCGCGACCGCGTGCGGGCGCGCGCCGGATTCCGCTGCGGCGACCGCAGGACCGGCCGCGGCGTTACGGGCGTTGCCGACGGCGACCCCGGCGCCCGCGTGGAGCGCCTCCGCTCGCGGAACGCTCGACCGGACGCTCGCGTCGATCTTCACGAGCGAGATCGCCGAGCACGAGACGGGCATCGTCGTCGCGTCGGCCGAGGGCTCGACGCTCTTCGATCGCCGCGGGAACGTGCCCGTGACGCCCGCCTCGACGCTCAAACTGGTCGTCGGCGCCACGGCGCTGAATCGTTTAGGACCGAAACATCGGTTCGATACGCGGTTCGTCGCGAGCGCGCCGCCGGACGAGAACGGCGTGCTCCGCGGCGGACTGTGGCTCGTCGGCGGCGGCGATCCGACGCTGACGTCGGACGATCTGCGGCGCGGCGTCGGCGTGCTTTCGCGCACCGGGATCAAGCAGATCGACGGCACGCTCGCCGTCGACGATACCGCGTTCTCGGGACCCGAGCAGAACCCGCGCTGGGATCCGGACGACCTCGACTACGATTACGCGGCGGGGACGAGCGCGATGTCGCTCGACGAGGACACCGTCGAGTTCGACGTCACGCCGGCCGCGAACGGCGGCAGCGCGACGGTCAAGCCCGTTCCGGATAACGCGTCGATCGCGTTCGAAGGCTCGGTGAACACGGTGCCGAGCGGCTACGAATCGTTCGTCTCGATCGAGCGCAAGGTGGAACCGCCGACGTTCGGGGCGAGCGAGGCGGAAGCCGCGGAGACGGAGCCGCGTAACGAGTACGTGCTCGACGGGCACATCGCTCAGGGCGGCGCGCAGCAGTTCTTCAAGCCGGTCCTCGGGATGGGGGGATACGTCGGCGGCGTGGTCGCCTCGATGCTGCAGGCACGCGACATCGCGCTCGCCGGCGGCTATCGCGCGGGTGCGGCTCCGCCGGGCGCGGCTCCGCTCTGGGACCACCGGTCGCCGCCGCTCGGCGACATCGAGCACGAGATGCTCGTGAACTCGAACAATCACACGGCCGAGACATTGCTGCGCATCGTCGGCGAGACGGCCGGTCATCCCGGCACGGACGCCGCCGGGATCGCGATCGAGAAGAACGAGCTCGCGCGCCTCGGCGTGCCGCACGATCATATGGCGCTCTACGACGGCAGCGGTCTCGCGCCGAGCGACCGCATCATGCCGGTCACGCTCGCGAAGCTGCTCGCCGCCGAAGCGCGCTCGGCCTACGGCGACACGTTCGTGCGCAGCTTGCCGCGCGTCGGCATCGAGGGCACGGTCAAGCGCCACGATCTCACCGACGCCGCCGGACGGGTACGTGCGAAGAGCGGTCACATCGGCGGCGTGAACGGTCTCGCGGGCGTCGTGCAGACGAAACACCACGGCCGCGTGTCGTTCGCCTTCGTGGTCAACTCGCCGAACGCCAACGCCGGCGTCGTCTACGAGGAGATGGATCGCGCGCTCGACGCGATCGCCGATTCTTAACGGCGGCCGAACAGGAAGTCCGCCGCGAGGCCACGGAGGATGCGAGTCCGCGCGTTCTCGCCCGGCAGACCCGTACTGAGGGCCGATTTTTGCCTATCGAAGATCTACGCACCATCGGAACGGCCTCGCCGATCGATGCGGATCTTTGCCTCGTCGGGAGCGGGTTCGCCGCGTGGTCGATCGCCGAGGAATTGCGCGAGAGCGGGCTGCGCATCGTGGTCATCGAGAGCGGCGGCCTCGGACCCGAAGCCGCGGCGGACGCGCTGAACGAGGTCGACGACGTCGGCGTGCCGCTGCGCAACGGCCGCGACCGTCTCCTCGGCGGCACGTCGCACACGTGGACGGGCCGCTGCCGGGCCTTCGACGAGATCGATTACGAGCGGCGCTCGTGGGTGCCGCACTCCGGCTGGCCGCTCGACGGTGCGACGATCGCGCCGTATCTCGATCGCGCCGCCGAACATCTCGGTGCCGGCCCGTACACGCCGGACGGTCGCGCCGAGGAACCGCCGGGTCCGCAGGAGCGGCCGCGCGTCGATCCAGGCTCGCTGCAGAGCGTGTGTTGGGAAGATCCGCCGCCCGTGCGCATCGGCCCGCATTTCCTCGCGAATACGAATGCGAAGCTCCGCGTGATCGTGCACGCGACGGTCACCCACCTCACGACCGATCCTTCGGGTGCGCGACTCGAGTCGGTCGAGATCGCGTGCGACGGCGAGACGCGCACGACGGTACGCGCGCGCGCGTTCGTGCTGTGTGCCGGCGGCATCGAGAACGCGCGTTTGCTGCTCTCCTCGAATCGCGTGCGGCCGAACGGGATCGGCAACGAGCACGACGTCGTGGGGCGCTATCTCATGGATCACCCACGCGACGACGTTCCGGTCGTGGGCTTCGACGTGCGCGATGCGGCACGCGTGCGCGCGCTCTTCGGGCCGTACAAACGTGACGGCGCGCGCGGGCGTCACGACTACATGCACGGCCTCGCGTTCGCGCCGGAACGTCAGCGTCGGGACGGCCTCTTGAATTGTGCGGCGTGGCCGCGCGAGTTTTCGGCGGCGGACGATCCGATCGATGCGGCGACGCGGCTCGCGACCGGACGCAGCGAACGTACCGTTCGCGATCTCGCCTACGTCGTCACGCAACCCGGATGGATCGTGCGCGCCGTCCGTGCGAAACGCAACGACGAGCGCGTGGCGCACAAGCTCGCGCAGATCGGCTTCACGATCGCATCGGAGCAGGTGCCCGATCCCGAGAGTCGCGTGCGGCTGGGCAGCCGCAAAGACCGGTTCGGCGTGCCGATCGTCGAGACCGATTGGCGCGTGAACGCGCGCGAGAAAGCGTCGCAAGCCGAACTCGCGCGGACGATCGCACGCGAGTTCGAGCGGCTCGGCCTTCCCCGCGCCACGCTCGCGCCGTGGACGGCGGAGGGGCGGCACGACGAGGCGATCTTCGCCGACGGGTGTCATCCGACGGGCACGACGCGCATGGCGACCGATCCGCGCTTCGGCGTGGTCGACGCCGACTGCCGCGTGCACGGCGTCGAGGGTCTCTACGTCGCGGGCAGCTCGGTCTTTCCGACGGCGGGCCACGCGAATCCGACGCTCACGATCGTCGCGTTCGCGATCCGCCTCGCGCACCTGTTGCGGCGCCGGCTGTCCGCGACGCTCGCAGCGGACGTCGTCTCGGTGCGACCGCCCGGCGACGAAGCCGCGGTCGCGCGCTACGGCACGGCGTCGTAGCGCTTCGCTTGCATCCCGACGCTTCGACGTTCGAGCGGATCCTCACCCGCGCGCTCGGCGCGGGAGACTATGCCGATGCGTTCTACGAGTATCGCGTCGTCCGGTCGTTCCGGTTGCAGGACGGCCGCGTGCGTGAGGGCGGCATCACGATCTCGCGCGGCGTCGGCATCCGCGTGATCTCGGGCGAGCGTGCGGGCTACGCGTATTCCGACGATCTTTCCGAAGCGGCGTTGCTCGAGACGGCGCGCGTCGCGAGTCTCATCGCGAAGGGCGGCGCCGCGCGCGTCGACGCGGTCGAACTTCCGTCGCGCGCCGAAGCCGTCGCGAGCGCGTACGGCGACGCCGCGCCGCATCGCCTCGTCGCCGCGCCGGAGACGTACGTCGACCTGCTGGCGCGCGCCGACGTCGCGGCGCGGGCGTTCGATCCGCGCATCGCATCCGTCAACGCGAGCGTGTCCGAAGAGATGCAAGACGTCGCGATCGCGACGAGCGACGGGCGCTTCGTCACGGATCGGCGGCCGCTCGTCACGCTCGGCGTGCAGTGCGTCGCGAACGGTCGCGAACGCGGCACGGGCTTCACGGGCGACGGCGGTCGCACGAGCATCGATTTCTTCGCCGAGCGAACGCCGGAAGCGATCGCACGCGAAGCCGGGCGCATCGCGTGCGTCAACAGCGAGGCGATCGAAACGCCGGCGGGCGAGATGGAAGTCGTGGTGGGTTCCGGGAGCGGCGGCGTGTTGCTGCACGAAGCGGTCGGGCACGGACTCGAAGGCGATTTCAATCGGCAAGGGACGTCGCTCTACAGCGGCCGCGTCGGCGAGCGCGTTGCGAACGAGCTCGTGACGATCTTCGACGACGGCGATCTGCCGGGAGAGCGCGGCACGGTCGGCATCGACGACGAGGGCACGCCCGGCGAGCACAAAGTGCTCGTCGAACGCGGCATCCTCCGCGGCTACATGCAGGACCGGCACAACGCCGGCCTGATGGGTTCCCGTTCGACGGGCAGCGGCCGGCGGCAATCGTTTCGCGTGATGCCGCAACCGCGCATGTGCAACACGTACATGCCGGACGGCGCGTCGACGTACGACGAGATCGTCGGCTCCGTCAAACGCGGCATCTTCGCGACGTCGTTCGCGGGCGGTCAGGTGGAGATCAGCAAGGGCGACTTCGTCTTCATGCTCGCCGAGGGCTATCTCATCGAGGACGGTAAGTTGACGGCGCCGCTGCGCGGCGCGAGTTTGATCGGCAACGGGCCGGATGCGATGAATCGCGTCACGATGGTCGGCAACGACGGCCGCCTCGCGGGCGGCTCCTATACCTGCGGCAAAGGCGGTCAGTACGTGCCGGTCGGGGTCGGGATGCCGACCGTGAAACTTTCGAGCGTGACGGTCGGAGGGTCCGCGGTTGGCGGGTGAACTCGACCTCGCGCGCGAGGTCGTCGCGTTCGCGCTCGAGGCCGGCGCGACGCAAGCCGAGGCGACGTATGCGATCGCGGATCGCTTCAGTACCGAAGCGCGCGGTCGCGAGGTCTCGAAGCTCGAACAGTCGGTCGCGCGCGGCGTCACGCTGCGCGTCTTCGATCGCGGCGCGAAGGCGACGCTCGCCACGAGCGATCTCTCGCGCGACGGTCTTCGGGCGTTCGTGCGCGAGACCGTCGCGGCCGCACGTCTCCTCGAGCCGGACGCCGCCGGAGGTCTGCCGGATGCGGGGACGTTCGCGATCGAGGCACCGGAGTTGCCGATCTATGCGGCCGACGTCCGCGAGCGTGCGGCCGAAGCGAAGGTCGACGACGCGCTCGCGCTCGAGCGCATCGTGCGCGAGACGGACGAGCGCATCTCCAACTCGAGCGGGTCGCGCGTCGCCGACTCCACGACGACGATCGCGCTCGCGAACTCGTTCGGTTTCGGCGGCACATATCGCGCCTCGCAGGCGGTCGCTTCGAGCACGCCGATCGCGCGGGACGGCGAAACGAAACGGCAGGGCGCGTACGGCGCGGCGGCGCGATCGTACGCGACGCTCGAATCGATCGACGGGATCGCGCGCACGGCCGCACGCCGCGCCGTCGCGTCGATCGGCGCGCGGAAGCCCGCGACCATGCGCTGTCCCGTCGTCTTCGATCGCGACGTCGCATCGCTCGTGCTCTCGGATCTGTTCGCGGCGGCGAGCGCCGCGAACGTCGCGGCGGGCAACTCGTTCCTTGCGGAGCGCGCGGGCGAACGCATCGGGAGCGACCTCGTGACGATCGTCGACGACGGCCGGTTGCCGCACGGTCTCGGCACGGCGCCGTTCGACGCCGAAGGCGTCGCGACGCGGCGAACCGTCGTGTTCGAACGCGGCACGTTTCGCTCGTTTCTCTACGACACGTATTACGCGCGACGCCTCGGTGCCGCGAGCACGGGCAACGCGGCGGGCGGCGGCATCGGGCCGACGAATTTCTATCTCGAGCCCGGCGAGGCCACGCCGGCGGATCTGATCGCGGCGACCCCGCGCGGCATCTTCGTGACCGACACGATCGGCTTCGGTACCGAATCCGTGACGGGCACGTACAGCCGTGGCGCACGCGGCTTCGCGATCGAGAGCGGCGAGCTCGGTTCGCCCGTCGACGAGTTTACGATCGCCGGGAATCTGCTCGAAATGCTTGCCTCGCTCGACCGGGTAGCGAACGATCTCGTCTTCGACCAATCGATCGTCTCGCCGACCATCCGCATCGCGGAGATGACCGTCTCGGGCCGCTGAGCCGCGCAGGAAGCGGGCCTTCTCGGCCCGAGCAAAAAAGACACCGGCATGGCATCACCGGCGATCGGCTACGCGCTCATCATGCGGCTCGAGATGGGGTCCGCCTCGGGAGCGTTCGGATCGCTGGCGGCGGCGGTCGAGGCGGCCGGCGGCATCATCGCCGCCGTCGACATGCGATCCGTCGGGAAGAGTTTCGTCACGCGCGACGTGACGGTCACGGTCGCGTCGGACGCCGTGGCGAACGCCGTGCGCGCGTCGATCGAGCGGACCGCCGGGGTGCGGCTCGTCAGCGTTTCCGATTCAACGTTCCTCGCACACCTCGGCGGCAAGATCTCGGTCGAACCGAAGATCCCGGTGAAGAATCGCACGGACCTCTCGAAGGTCTACACGCCCGGCGTCGCCCGCGTGGCATCCGCGATCGCGGCCGATCCGCAGAAGGCGTTCGCGCTCACGATCAAGCGGAACAGCGTCGCGGTCGTGACGGACGGCACGGCCGTCCTCGGCCTCGGCGACATCGGGCCGTACGGTGCGGCGCCCGTCATGGAAGGCAAGTGCGCGCTCTTCAAGCAGTTCGCCGGCATCGACGCGTTTCCGATCTGCCTCGACACCACGGACGTCGACGCGATCGTGGAGACGGTCGCGAACATCGCGCCGATCTTCGGCGGCATCAATCTCGAGGACATCTCGGCGCCGCGCTGCTTCGAGATCGAGCGGAAGCTCCAGGAACGGCTCAACATTCCCGTGATGCACGACGACCAGCACGGCACGGCGGTCGTGATCATCGCGGCGCTCATGAACGCGGCGAAGGTCGTCGGTAAGCGGCTCGAGGATCTGACGGTCGTCGTCGCCGGCAGCGGTGCGGCCGGCACGGCGGCGATGAAGATGCTGCTCGCGAAGGGCGTGCGCGACGTGATCCCGGTCGACCGGTCGGGCGCGATCAACCGGCAAGATCATTACGACGACGCGCACTGGACGTGGCTCGCGGAGCACACGAATCGCGAGAACCGGCGCGGCTCGCTCGCGGAGGTGCTCAAAGGCGCCGACGTGTTCATCGGCGATTCGGCGCCGAACATTCTGCGGCCCGAAGATCTGCAGCGGATGGCCCGCGATCCGATCGTGTTCGCGATGGCGAATCCCACGCCCGAGATCATGCCGGAGGCCGCGGCGCCGTACGTCGCCGTGATGTCGACGGGTCGCAGCGACTTCCCGAATCAGGTGAACAACTTGCTCGCGTTTCCGGGGATCTTCCGCGGCGCGCTCGATTGCCGCGCATCGAAGATCACGGACGGCATGAAGCTCGCGGCCGCCGACGCGATCGCCGCGATCATCACGGACGACGAACGCGGCCCGGAATACGTGGTGCCGAGCGTGTTCGATACGCGCGTGGTCGACGCCGTCGCGCGCGCGGTCGCGGCGGCGGCGGCGGAAGAAGGCGTCGCACGCCGGCAACTGCTCGTCGCGGAAGGCGAAGATCTCGCCGCTCCCGTCTAGGCTGGCTCGGACCGTATGACCGCGCACGACCTGCGACCGAAGATCCTGATCGTCGAAGACGACACCGACATCGCGTCGTTCGAGCAGACGATGCTCGATCGCGCCGGCTATCAAACGCGCATCGCGGAAACGGGACAACGCGGGCTCGACCTCGTCAAGACGTTCGCTCCCGACGTCGTGTTGCTCGACATCGGCTTGCCCGACATGTCCGGACTCGACGTCCTGACGACGATCGCAGAAACGGCCGACGCGTACATTCTGATGGTGAGCGGACACTCGAGCGAGGAGACGCGGTTGACGGGGCTCGGCCTCGGCGCCGACGACTTCATCACGAAACCGTTCTCCGGCAACGAGCTCGTGGCGCGCATCGCGTCGTTTCTGCGACGGCGGGAACGCGCGCGTCTACGCGATTCGGACGGCCGGCTGCAGGTCGGCGACGCCGCGCTCGTCCGCGATCTGCACACGCTCGAAAAGGACGGCCGATCCGTCGCGCTCACGGCGCTCGAGTTCCGGCTATTGTGGTTTCTCACCGAAGCGGACGGACGGCTGCTCACGCGCGCGCAGATTCTCGAACGTGTGTGGAACGACGTCTCCGGCGTGCCCACGCGCGTCGTCGACGTGCACGTGGCCGCGCTCCGAAAGAAGCTGAGCGGCGTCGGCGCGTCCTATCAGATCTCATCCGTGCGCGGCATCGGGTATCGCCTCGACGCGTCCGCGTGACGACGGCACCGGCCGCTTCCCCGACGCCCGACGCTCGCGCCGAAGAGATCTTCGCGCGTGCGAGGCGCGCGCTCGTCGCGCGAACGTATCCCGCGGAGATCGCGTACGGCGTGCGCGTGAGCGGCTTGCGCGACGGCACGTGGACGGCGCGCACGTACCGCACGTACGAACGTTGGCCGTCCGGGCGCATCAGCGCGCGTACGATCAGCGACGAGGAGACGGCGGATCCCACGCGACCCAAGGGTTCGAACATCAACTTTTTCGCGTTCAACATCGGCGGCGACGGGCAACCGCTCAAGGATCTGCTCGGAACGCCGCGGCTCGCGGTCACGTATGCGTTCGGCCTCGTGCCGCCGTCGCACGACGTACCGTTGCCGGGCGACGTGCCGACGCCCGTGCCGGGAGAGCCGCGCACCATCGGTTCCGTGTCGGCGCTCGCGCACACCTACGACGTGCGGCTCGCGGGCGAAGAAACGATCGGCGCCGCCACGTGTTGGCATCTCACGTTGAAGCCGCTCGGAAACCCCGGCGCCTATCGCCTTCGCGACCTCTACGTCGAGGAAGCGACCGATCAGATCGTCCGCCTCAAAACGGACGGAAACTTCACGACTAAAGCGACGGGCGCGGGCCTGTGGACGGTCGACTACGCGGCGATCGACGGACGCTGGTACCTCGCGGACGAGATCTCCGACGGCAGCGTCGATTCCGATGCCGGCACGTTCGACAAAGTCGACGTGCGTTTCGTCGACGTACGTGCGGACCTGCGCGAGAATCTCGACTTCGGTCTCGCGGGAAGCGACGACGTTCCCGTGCTCGCGGAGCCGGGCCCGCCTTAGATGCTCTAGCATCAGCGGAGGAGCGCTTCGCCGGGCACCGTAAGCGAGCCACGCCATGGGTCGCATTCCTCGAACGCTCGCGGTCGTCGCCGCACTCGTCCTCGTCACTCCCAGAATCGGAATCGGCGCGTCGCACGCACGCGGAACGCAACCCGTCGTGTTCGCCGCCCCCGCGGGCGACCGTCCCGCCGGTCCGCCGGCGGTGTCGGATGCGGACGGCAGCGTGCTTCCGTCGGGCCGTCTGTTGCGGCCCGCGGGCACGAGCGTGGTGACCGGAAGCGACGCGCTCGGTTTCGCATTGACGCCGGACGGGCGGTACGCGATCGTCTCGAACGGCGACGATCGCGCGTCGACGCTCGCCGTCGTCGACACGGCCACGATGACCGTCGCGGCCCGGTACGCGAACGCGGCGGAGACGTTTTACGCGGGCGTCGTCGCACTGCCCGACCCGGTCGATGCCGCGCGCACGCTCGTGCTCGCGAGCGGCGGCGCGTCGAACGCGGTGTACGTCTTCGATCTGAGCGAGAGCGGCGAGCTGTCGGCGGACGCGCATCACGTGATACCGATCGCGAACGGGTTTCCCGCGACCATCGTCTCGTCCGGCGACGGGCGTCGCGCGTTCGTCATCGATACCGTCGGCAACGACGTCGCGCAGATCGACCTCGCAACCCGTAAGCTCGCGGGCATTCCGGCCGCCGTCGGATTTTTTCCGTACGGCGCGGCGCTGACGCCGCTCGGCCTCTTGGTCGCAAACGAAGGTCTGACCGCATACGGAACGCTCGCGACGCCGGCCGCCGCGCCGCCGTTCGAAGCGGTCGCGCCGGATCTCGCGCGCGCGTCGTCGCTCTCGCTGTTGCCGCTCGAGGGCGATGCGACGATCGGCGAGCGTGCCGTCGCGACGCCGATCGCGCTCGATCGGACCCCCGACGGCGTCCGCGCGATCGGCGGCGCGCATCCGGCGGCGATCGTCTCGCTCAAGACGCGGCCGTACGCATTCGTCGCGCTCGCGAACGTCGATCGCGTCGCGACGATCGCGCTCGCGCCCGGGCCGCTCGACGGACCGTCGTGGGTTCCGCGCGCCGTCGGCGGCACCGAATTACGTTTGTACGATCGCGGACCGTACGGCACCCAGCCGACCGCGCTCGCCCTGTCCGCCGACGAAAAACGTCTCTACGTCGCGCTCTCGGGCATCGATGCCGTCGCGGTGCTCGATACGACGGATCCGCTGCATCCGCATCGCGTCGGCCTGATATCGACGGGATGGTATCCGACGGCGCTCGCCGTGTCGGCCGACGAGCGCTATCTCTTCGTGACGAACGCGCGCGGCGACGCGCAGGCGGGCGCGACGCTCGAACGCATCGACTTGCGCTCGACCGATCTCCGCAAGACGACGCCCGCCGCGCTCGCGGCGCTTCGAACGATCCGGCAACCGAACGTGCCGAACCCGATCGTGCCGCAACGATTCTCGAGCCGCGGGAGCACGGTCGTCAAACACGTCGTCTTGATCGTCGCGGACGGGGACACGCCGGACGAGCCGAATCTGCACGCGCTCGCCCTGCGCTACGGACTCGCGACGAACGTCTATGCGGACGCGACGGCGCCCGACGTCGGTCATCAGTATCTCGCGGCCGGCATCGCGAGCGATTACACCGAAAAAACCGCCCTCGTGCGTCGCGGACGGCGCGCGTTGCCCGGCGCCAATCAGGATCCCGAAGACTATCCGCGCGCGGGCTACATTTGGAACTCGCTCGCGGTTCGCGGCCGGACGTATCGCGACTACGGCGATCTCGTCCATCTCTCCGGGTACGACGCCGGTCTCACGCCCGATGCCGGTCTCGGCGGGACGTATTCGCTGGACGTGCCGGCCCTCGCGGCGCTGCTCGGTCACGTCGACCTTGCCTATCCGGGTTGGAATCCGCACGTTACCGATAGTACGCGCGCGGACGAGTTCGTGCGGGATTTCGATGCGCTCGTGAAGCTCGATAACGTTCCGGCATTCACGGAGATCTGGCTGCCCTCGGGTACGCCCGCGGACGGCGATCGCGCGCTCGGCACGATCGTCGCGTATCTCACGCACGTGCCGCAATGGAAGAAGATGGCGATCGTGATCGTGCCGGCCGACGCGCAGCCCGGCGAGGGCAGCGATGCGGCGCGCACGTACGCGCTCGTCGTCTCGCCGTACGCCAAGCGCCGGTTCGTCGGCACGCATCATCTCTCGACCGTCAGCGTGTTGAAAACGGAGGAAGAGTTGCTCGGTCTTCCGGCGCTCTCGCTCGGCGACGAGCTCGCCACGGACATGAGCGATTTCTTCACGCCCGTGGCGGATCGCACGCCGTTCGATCGCGTCGACGCGCCGTAGGGATCCGAGCGCGCAGGCGGAGGGCCTGCGTCCGTGCCGAACACGCCGTTCGTGACCAGCGCGAGCCCATCGTATAAAGCACCGTTCGTTCGCACCGACGGCGGCGCGCTCCGCGCCGTCGTCGTCGTGCGTCCCGCGGCGAGCATCGCGGCGATCGCGCCCGTCCACGGCGAGTCTCATCCGATCGCCGATCGTGCGGCCGAGCAGCACCGCATCTTCACGGGCCGCCTCGCGTCGTTCGGCATCGCGACGATCGAAGCCGAGCCCGATGCGGCGGCGCCGTTCGGGCCGCTCTGCGCCGACGGAGCCGTGATCTTTTCCGACGGCGCGTTCCTGATGCGCCCGAGCGATCTACGACGTCGCGGCGAGGTCGCCGCGCTCGAGGCCGCCCTCGGCCGCGCCGGCATTCCGATCGTCGGGCGTATCGAAGCGCCGGGGCTGCTCGACGGCGGCGACGTCATCGTCGCCGGCGATACGGTGTATCTCGGCGTGTCGACGAAACGGCAAGCCGAAGTCGGCATCGCGGCCGCGGTGCACGGCAACGTGTTCGGCCGCGAACAGCTCGCCGCGTACGCGCGCTCGAAGGGATGCACGGTCGTCGCAGTTCCGATGGCGGCGGAGGTCCGGCGGCTCAAGTCGGTCGCATCGCTCATCGCCCCGGAAACCATTCTCTACGCGCCGGGACTGCTCGACGGCGATGCATTCGGAACGCTCGAGAAGATCGCGGCGCCGCGCGGCGAGGATTACGCTGCCGGCGTGCTCGCGCTCGGTAATCGGCGCGTGCTCGCGAACCTGCGGTTTCGCGAGACGACGCCGCTCCTGCGCAAGGCGAAGTTCACCGTCGACTCGATCGATCTGTGGGAGTTCGGAAAGATCGGCGCGACGCCGTCCGTGATGGCGCTCGCGCTCAAGCGGGACTGACCGCATGCGCGTGGCCGCGTTCTCCGACATCCACGGAAACATCCGCGCGTTCGACGCGTGTCTCGCCGATCTGCGCGAACAGGGCGGCGCCGATACGATCGTCGGCGCGGGCGACTACTGCATGGACGGCCCCGCACCCGCGGCCGTCCTCGAACGCCTCGCCGACGTCGGTGCGCTCTGCGTGCGCGGCAACACGGACCGGTACATCTCGGACGTCGCGGCGCTCACCGACGACGAAGAAGACGGGCATCTCGCGTGGCAACGGCGCGCGCTCGGCGAGACGTGGGTCGCGTGGTTACGCGAGCTTCCGGCCAGCTTGACGTTCGGCAGCGGCCACGACGCGTTGCTCGTGGTGCACGCGAACCCGAAGACCGACGACGAACACATCTGGCCGGATGCGGACGACGCGTTTCTCGAGCGCGTGACGGCCGGAGTGCAAGAGCGCACGATCGCGTTCGGTCACCTGCATCTCCCGTACGTGCGCGCGTGGCGCGACCGCTTGTTCGTCAACGTCGCGTCGGCCGGTCTGCCGAAGGACGGCGACGCGCGCGCCGGCTATGCGATCCTCACGCAGCGTTCGGGCGGATGGCAAGTGAAGCATCGTCGCGTGGCGTTCGACGTCGACCGCGTGATCGACGACATCGAGAAGAGCGGCATGCCCGACCGCGAGAAGCGCGTGCGCGTCTTGCGACGCCATCGCTACAAGAGCATCGATGAACGGATCCCATAATCCGCAGAGCGCGCTGCGCGTAACGGATCTCGTCAAACGCTACGGAGACTTCGCCGCCGTCGACGGCGTGTCGCTCGACGTCGCGAGCGGCGACTTCTTCGGGTTTCTCGGGCCGAACGGTGCGGGGAAGACGACGACGATCAACGCGATCGTCGGGCTCGCGACGCTGACCTCCGGCACGATCGAGATCTTCGGTCACGACATCGTGCGTGATTGGCGGGCGGCGCGACGGCTCGTCGGGCTCGCGCCGCAGGAATACAACTTCGATCGCTATCTCTCGATTCGCGACGTCCTGATCTATCAGGCCGGCTACTACGGGTTGCGCGGCGCCGCGGTGCGCAGACGCGCCGACGATCTCCTCGCGCGCTTCGAGCTCGACTCGAAAGCGGGCGACACGTTCGTGAAACTCTCGGGCGGTATGAAGCGGCGGCTCTCCCTCGCGCGCGCGCTGATCCACGAACCGCAGTTGCTGATTCTCGACGAGCCGACGGCCGGCGTCGACGTCGAGCTGCGTATCGAACTGTGGGCGCTCTTGCGCGAACTCAACGCGCGCGGCACGACGATCATCCTGACGACGCACTATCTCGAAGAGGCCGAGTCGCTCTGCCGGAACATCGCGATCGTCGAGGGCGGAAAGATCGTCGCGATGGAGCCGACGGCCAAGCTGCTCGGGCGCCGCGGGTCGACGCTGCACGTCACGCTCGAAGCGCCGATCGCCGCGCTCGTGCCGGCGTCGCTCGCCGCGCGCGGCGCGATCTACGACGCATCGACGCGGACGCTCGCGTTCCCGAACATCGCGCCGCAAGCGATCGCGGCCACGCTCGCAGACATTCAAGCGGAGGGTCTCGCGGTCGCGGACGTCGATTTCGCGCGGTCGAACCTGCAAGACGTCTTTCTCGATCTGGTCGGACACTGATGGCGAATTCGATGGACGTCTGGGGCTTTCGCAATCCCGTCGGGCTCGCGACGCTCGTCAAACGCGAACTCGTGCGCACGATCAAGGTCATCAATCAGGTGATCTGGCCGCCGATCATCACGACGATCCTCTACGTCCTCGTGTTCGGTCTCGGGCTCGGTAGCCAAGTGCGGGCGATTCAAGGCGTGCCGTACGCGGCGTTCCTCATCCCGGGCCTGATCATGCTGCAAGTGATCGATCAGACCTACGGCGAGTCGTCGAGCTCGCTGTTTCAGGGACGCTTCATGTACTCGATCCAGGAGCTGCTCGTCGCGCCGCTCTCGGCCGCCGAGATCGTCACCGGCTTCATCGTCGCGTCGATCGTGCGCGCGCTCGCCATCGCGATGCTGATCCTCGGCGTCGGTTTCGTCATGGTGCGCACGGTTCCCGAGAATTGGACGCTGTATTTCGGCATGACCGTTCTCGTCGCGACGCTCTTCGCAGCGATCGGGATGATCTTCGGTCTGCTCGCCGAGAAGTTCGATCACATCGCCGTGTTCACGACCTTCGTCATCACGCCGCTCGTGTTCGTCGGAGGCGTCTTCACCTCGGCGAAATTCCTACCGCCGCTCGTCCGCCAAGTCTCGCTCTTCAATCCCATGTTCTACATGATCGACGCGTTCCGGTATTCGTTCACGGGTCACAGCGACGTGCCGCTCGCGCTCTCGCTTTCGATCGTGTGCGTGCTGACGGCCGTCTCGCTCGTCGTCGTGCTACGGATGATCGGCGCCGGCTACAAACTCCGCGTCTGAGCGACCTCGCCCGCGGTGGACAGCGGGCCCACGGCGGCGAAAGCGTGGTGATGCCGTACCGTCGCCTGATTCCCGCGCTGCTGGCCGCCGCGCTTCCGCTCGGAGTCTCCGCGGATCCGTCCGCCGCGCCCTCTGCCGTCGCACCGCCCACGACGGCGCCCGCCGCCGGCCTGACCGTCGGCATGCCCGCGCCCGCCTTCAGCGTCAAAACGCTCGACGGTAAGACGGTCGGGCTCGAAAATTACCGCGGTAAGACGCTCGTCATCAACGTCTGGGCCACGTGGTGCCCTCCGTGCCGCGAAGAGATGCCCGAGCTGATGACCTCGGCCCCGAAGTATGCGAAGGACGGGACCGTCGCGTTCCTCGGCGTGGATACGACGGAGCAGGCGCCGATCGTACGCGCGTACGCCGCCGCGAAGAACGTGCCGTACCCGCTCGCGCTCGGCACCGACGCCTCGTTCGGGCGCGCGTACGACATCCAGGCATTCCCGACGACGTTCGTCATCGACGCGAACGGCATCTTACGCGCTCGCTACGTCGATACGCTCGCGCCGCGCCAGCTCGCCGAACTGGTCGCCGCGGGCAAAGCGGGCCGCAACGCCGCGATCGTCTCGCCGCTGCAGTCGAAGATCGACGCGTCGCTCGCGGATCCCGCGATCGCGTTCACGTCGAGCGATCCGGCGGCGATCGAGGCCAATGCCAAGGCGGCGGATGCGGCGATCGATCGTGCGGAGAAAATGCTCGACGATAGCGATGCCGCCGCGGGCAACTCGACCGATTTCTTCCGCACGCGCGCCGAAGAAGCGGCGCTTCGCGATCGCGCGGTCGCCGCACTCGTCAACGTCGGGACGTCCGTGACGGACAAGTCGCTCTTGCCGCGCATGAGCGGCGATGCGGCGCTCGAGGGCGAGCGCTGGAGCGACGCGCTCGACGCGTACCGTTCGGTGCTCGCCGTCGATCCGAAGAACGAGGACGCACTCGGGGGCATCGCGCAAGCGTCTTCGCGGCTCAAGAACTACGACGCGGCGGTCGCGGCCGACCAGCAACTGACCGCGCTCGCTCCCGACGACGCGACGGCGCTCGTGAGTCTCGGATTGACGCAGCAAGAGGCGGGGCATGCGGCCGATGCGTACGCGACGTTCGACCGTGCGATCGCGCTCGCGAAGAAGCACGTCGATGCGAGCCACGGCAAAGCGGGCGACGTGCGCATGCTCGCGTACGTCCACATGTACGCGGGCCGGACGTACGCGAAGAACGGCGATACCGCGCACGCACGGGCGCAATTCGAAGAGATGCTCGCGTGGACGCAAAAGTTACCGGCGAACAATCCTCGTCACGACATGTACCTCGAGGAAGGTCAGGAAGCGATCGCGGCGCTCGGGCTCGTGTCTCCGGCCGGCATCTCCGTCTCGCTCGCACCGTGGATCGGTGCCGACCTGCCGGGCAGCGTGCCGAGCACCATCAAGTATCGTTTGGTGCTCGCGGGAACGGCCGGGAAGAACGTGACGCTCGAGGCGTCGGGTCTCCCGAAAGCGTGGGTCGCGTCGTTCTGCAGCGACAAGGTCTGCGCGCCGATGCGCGATGCGGTCGTCATTCCGCAGTCCGGTGTCAAGATCGTCGAGTTCCAACTGATTCCGCCGAGCGGTAAGCCGCCGGCGCCGAAGGTCCGCGTCACGGGCCACGACGGTTCGTCGGAAGCCTCGGCGACGACGTAATCTGCCTTAGACGCGCGTGCCGCGATTCGCGATGAACACGTACCAGAGGATCACGAGCGCGAGCAGCGTCCCGAATCCGTAGCCGAAAATGTTCTGCATGGCCGGGACGAAGAGCTCGAACACGACGTACAGCACGATAACGATCAAGAGAAGGTAACGCAGGCTCATGCCGACACCTTACCCGCTCAGAAAGCAAGTTAAGCCTTGCGTTTGTGACCGAATCGACTCCGCGATTGTTCAGTATGAGGCGCGCCGATCGCGCGACATTCTGAAGGAGTCATTTCTCATGGCAGACCACGACAAGCACGACAAAGAGCCGGACCGGACGATCGCGGCACTGTTCCAATCGCGCGCGGAAGCGCGTGCGACGATCGCCGCGCTGCACAAGGCGAAGTATTCGCACACGTGGCTCGGTTCCACGAGCGTTGCGGAAACGGCCGGCGGCGAAGAAGCGGTGACGGTCGAATCCGGCGGATTCTTTTCCGGCACGCAGAGCCTCGTGGACGCACTCGTGTCGCGCGGCGTAACGGGCGACGCCGCGCGCAGTCTCGAGCATCGCGTCGAACCCGGCAACGCTTTGTTGACGGTCGATCCCAAGGATCGAGATCTACGCGAGGCGCTCGATATCATCGAAGCACACGGCGGGCGTAGCGCTCACGCCTTGGGCTCCGGAAGCGAATGGGGCGCGTGGCCCGCGACCGGGCGTACGTTCACGGATCTCAACGGTGACGAGGAGTTCGAAGAAGCCCTCTTCATGCGACGCTGAACGTCGCGCGCGAGGAGCCGGCCGTCGGAGGCCGGCTCCTCATCGACATGCGGTCGTTAACGCGCCATCGACGAAGCGGACGCGGACGGTAGTGGAGACGTGAAGACCGTCGGGGCGCCGCTCGGCACGGCTTGGAACGTGCTCGGCGCGGATGATGCAGCGCTCGCAGCGTGGGAGGCGATCGCGGTCAACGCGACGGCGATGGTGGCGAGGAATAAGCGTTGTCTCATGTTCGCTGATACCGCAGGCAAGCACGTTCAAAACGGCAGAGCAATTCGCATGTATGGGACGCTCCGTGGCCGTTATCGTTTCCGCATCCATGCGACGCAGTAGACCGGTTCTCGGACGCGTAACGCACGTCGCCGGAGGCTCTCGCCGACTTGAAGGTCGCCACGTTCAACATCAACGGCATCAACCGTCGCCTCGAGCTCTTGCTCGCGTGGCTGCGGAAGGCGAAGCCCGACGTCGTATGTCTTCAAGAGATCAAGTGTTACGACTCGCTGTTTCCGGCGCGTGCGCTCGCAGATGCGGGATATACGTCGCTCTGTCGCGGTCAGGGTCCGCATCACGGCGTCGCGCTCTTGTTTCGCGACGGAAGCGGCATCGAGACGCGGCGAGACCTGCCGGGCGATGCATCGGACCGGGAGGCGCGTTACGTCGAAGCCGCGTTTCGCGGCATCTTGATCGGGTGCATCTACCTTCCGAACGGCAACCCGCAGCCCGGTCCTAAATTCGAGTACAAGATGCGGTGGTTCGAGCGGTTGTCGGCGTATGCGGCGGAGATCAAGGCCGCCGGAATCCCCGCGTTGCTCGTCGGCGATTATAACGTCGTTCCGACCGATGCCGATATCTATGCGATGCGATCGTGGCGAACCAACGCGCTCGTTCAGCCGGAGCCTCGCGAAGCCTATGCGCGACTGCTCGGGCAGGGGTGGACCGACGCGATCCGCACGATGCACCCGGATGCGCCGATGTACACGTTTTGGGACTACATGCGAGGCGCGTGGGGTCGCGATGCCGGCATGCGCCTCGACCACTTCTTGCTGAGTCCGGATCTCGCGGCACGCCTCACCGACGCGAACGTCGACGCGTCGGTGCGCGGCGCGGAAAATGCGAGCGACCACGCACCGGCGTGGATCGAACTCGACGTGTAGATCGGTGCAATTCTAAATCGATGATGAGCGTTTGAAGACGAGCGAGGCGCGGGCCGATTCGCGGACAACATCGAGCGGAGCCGCCGGAACGAGCGCGTCGGCGAGATACGATAGGATTTTCGGATGATGAAGGCAGGCGAAGATACATCCCGAGATGCGGTCCAGGCTCTAGCGACGGCCGCGGCCCGTAAGAGTTGGGAGCAGGCCGCGTTTCGCAACGGCATGTTCTTCATTCTGTTTCCGGCGATCGTGCCGTTCCCGCCGCTCGTAACGACGCTCCATCTGGTTCCGCGTTCGCTCACCGCGACCGTGGCGGTCGTCGTCGCCTGGATCGTCTTGGTCTTCTGCTCGATCGCCTTCGGCTCGTTCCGCATTCGTAGGTACAAGCGCGATCATCCGTTCGTGTCATAGCTTCGGCGTAGTCCGTCAAGCGGTGAACGCCGTCATGCGGATCGAGACGAGAACGCCCGGAAGATCGACGCCCAGCTTCGCCACGTAGCGTGCCGGCGGCTCGGAAGAAAACCACCGCGCATACTCGTCGTTCATTCCTGCGAAGTCGCCGGCGTGGCGGAGCAGGACGCCGACCTCGATCACGTCCTCGAGCCCGGCGCCGCCGGCCTCGAGGATCGCTTTGCAATTCGCGAGTGCCTGTCTGCACTGCTCGCCGATCGTGATTCCGGCGAGACCGCCCGTCATCGGGTCGATCCCGACGATGCCCGAGACGACGAAATACGGCCCGGCTTCGACGCCTTGGCTATAGAGCGGCGAGCTCGGGGCGTTCGCCGTCGAGACGATCTGTCGCGGCACGACGTGTCGTTCTAGTGCGGATGCTCCGCATCGTGCAGCGCGCGTTTGCCGTGTCTGATCGCGATGTCGATGTCGCGCGTCGCGCGGTGTTGCAGGCCGAGCGCGTTCGGATTCTGTTCTTCGCGATCGGTATCGCGATGCGCGTCGCGCAGCGCCTGTAACGCACGATGGATGCGACCGCGGTGATCGATGCCCGGATCCGGCGGCACCCCGAAGCCAACGGGCTTGCCGTCGTCGACGCCCGCGGCCTTGATATCGCCGATCGCGCGATCGATGGCGTCGATCGCCACGTCCTCGTTCGCGTCGACGCCGCGCGCGTAGCTGCCGGCGTTCAGCAGCCCACGCGCTTCACGCAGATCGGCGAGGGCGTGCCGGTAGTACGGATGAGCGCCGGGAAAATCGGCACTCGCGGGCAGAACGCCCACGGCGGAAACCGCGCTCGCTAGAAGAGCGGCGGCGAGGAGAGATTTCTGCAACATCGAGACGTTCTCCATAAGGGTTGACGACAAGGCGTGTCGCCGGCGCGATTCTGTTCGGGAAAACGCATCCGACCCTTCGCGCCGTTCCGCACACGCGAATTTTTTCACCCGCTTTTCATGCGGCGCGCCGCACGTCGCGATCAGGTAGGGACGTACGTGAGCCTGACGGTATCCTCGCCGACTGCATCCGTTCGAACGAAGCGTAGCGGCGTTCGGGCACCCGCGAAATACGGTGTACCGCGGCCGACGACGAACGGTCGAAAGTAGAGATGATACTCGTCGATGAGTCCGAGGCCGGTGAGACTCGCCGCCAGATCCGGCCCGGCGACGGCGATGACGCCGTCGACATCCATCTTCAACCGGCGAACGAAGCCTTCGAGGTCGTCGCCGACGAGCGTCGCATTGGGGCCGACCGACCGTAGCGATTGCGATGCGACCCATTTCGGCTGCCTCCGCCACGCCGTCGCGAATTCGCGCGCGCTCGCGTCCCACTCGGGTCGATCCTCGTCCCAATAGCGCATCAGGTCGTACATGCGACGACCGTACAGACTGCCCGCGAGGCCGCGGACGTGATCGATCCAATATCGAAAGAGCTCGTTACCCGGCGGAGAGTGGAGCGGCGGTTCCATCTCGCCGTTGACGCCGGCAACGTAGCCATCGAGAGACTGCATCATTCCAAAGATGATTTTTGCGATACCGGTGCCTCCGATCGGCAGCTCGAAATGCCATCAAAAGAACGGATTGTGCGCCTTCTCCTCGGCGACCGTCGACGGCGGCCCGTGCCCCGGCATCAGCACCGTCGCGTCGTCGAGCGTGAAGATCTTCGTGCGGACGGCGTCGAGAATGTCGCGGTAGCCGCTCTTCTCGCCGAAGACGCCGCCGACGCTTCCCGCGAAGAGCGTGTCGCCCGTGAAGAGCGTCGACCGAAAGAGAAAACACGACGAACCGTCGGTGTGGCCCGGCGTGTGCAGCATGCGGATCGCCGCGGCATCGCCGAACGGCAACTCTTCGCCGTCGGCGATCGGGATCGCGTTCTTCGCGAGCTCGCCGATCGCAGCGACGTCCGCGCGATGCATCACGATCCGCGCGTCCGGAAACGCTCGCGCGATCGGCGCCGTCGCGTCGCAGTGGTCGGCGTGTTTGTGCGTGATGAGGATGTAGCGGAGCGCGTACGGTCCCTCGTCGATCGCGCGCAAGATCGTCTGCGGGATGCCGGCCGGATCGATCAACGCGGCCGTCTTGCCGTCTTCGAGAAAGAAGAGGTAGCCGTTCGACGGGTGCGGGTCGTGCGGGTGATGTCGCACGTCGTCCGGCAACGCGACGTCGGGATGCCAGCGCACCGCCGCCGCGTCGGCGAACTTGCCCGGGTCGAGCCCGAGTGCCCGAGCGATCGCGCGCGCTTCGTCGTCGGACGGCACGGCCGCGCCGGACGCCCATGCGGTGACGTCCGCCTGCGCGATGCCGGTGCGTGCGGCGAGCGCGGCGTCGTCGAGCCCCACCCCGCGCTTGGCTTTGCGAAAAACATCGACGAATTCGTCTTCGAGCATTTCCCGAACGTTAGGCGGGTCGCGCGGCCGCCCTTCGCAACCGGGGAGCTTCGGCGAACGGTCGAAACGAACGACTATGGAACGCCTCATCATCATCGGTTCCGGCCCTGCCGGCCTCACCGCCGCGATCTACGCCGCGCGCGCGAACCTCGCGCCCGTCGTCTTCGCCGGCTATCAGTACGGCGGCCAATTGATGTTCACGACGGAGGTCGAGAACTTCCCCGGCTTCCCGAACGGCGTCCTCGGACCCGAGCTGATGGAGCACTTCCGCACGCAGGCCGAGCGCTTCGGTTCGAAGATCGAAAACGTCGACGTCACGAAGGTCGACTTCTCGCAGCGCCCGTTCCGCGTATGGGCCGGCGACGATCTCTACGAGGCCGATAGCGTGATCGTCGCCACGGGCGCGAGCGCGCGTTGGCTCGGCATTCCCGGTGAAGAGCAGTTACGCGGTCGCGGCGTTTCGACGTGCGCGACGTGCGACGGCGCGTTTTTCAAGGAGCGCCACATCGTCGTGGTCGGCGGCGGCGACTCCGCGATGGAAGAAGCGCTGTTCCTCACGCGCTTCGGATCGAAGATCACCGTGATCCATCGCCGCGACTCGCTCCGCGCGAGCAAGATCATGGCCGACCGCGCGCTCGCGCATCCGAAGATCGAATTCATCTGGAATACGGCCGTCGTCGGAGCGAAGGGCGAGTTCCACTTGCAGGCGCTCGAACTCGAGAATCTCGTGACGCACGAGACGCGCGAGTTCGCGGCCGACGCGCTCTTCATCGCGATCGGTCACGATCCGAACACGGCGATTTTCGACGGGCAGTTGACGCTCGACAACGCGCGGTACATCGTCTCGGACGACGGCGTACATACGAATATCCCCGGCGTCTTCGTCGCGGGTGACGTGAACGACATTCGCTACAAGCAGGCGATCACCGCCGCGGGAATGGGGTGCAAGGCTTCTCTCGAAGCGGAACGCTATCTCGAAGAACTCGACGCCGAACGCGTCGCGGGCGGTCTCGAAACGGCGTCCGCTTAGCGACGCGCTACGCCGTCGCCGCGATCGCGCCGAGCGCGGCGTCGATCGTCTCGTAGCGGAAGCGATAACCCGTCGCGAGGGTCCGCGTCGGCAGCACGCGCTGCCCTTCCGTCACGACGCTCGCGCCTTCGCCGAGCACGAGCGCGACGGCGAACGCGGGCGCGGGGAAGAGCGTCGGCCGATGCAGCGCGGCGCCGAGCGCGCGCGTGAACTCGTCGTTGCGCACGGGATTCGGCGCCGTGGCATCGAGGACGCCCGCCGTGCCGTCGATCGCGTGCAGATAGATTCCGACCTGATCGTCGATATGGATCCACGGATACCACTGACGACCGCTCGCGACGATGCCGCCGAGCCCGAACTTGAACAGCGGCATCAGCCGCGCTAACGCGCCGCCGTCGCGTCCGAGGACGAGCCCGGTGCGCAACTTGCTGACGCGCATCCCGAGCGCTTCGGCACGATCCGCCGTGGCTTCCCACGCGACGCAGATCCCGGCGAGAAAATCCGACCCGGGTCCGCTCGATTCGTCGAACGTCGCGGTTTCGCTCGCGCCGTAGTAACCGACGGCCGATGCCGACACGTACGCCGCCGGCTTTCGCGGCTGCTTGGCGAGCGCGTCGAGAAACGCGACCCCGGCGTCGACGCGGCTCGAGCGAATCTTCGCTTTGACCTCGGGCGACCAGCGCTGCGCGACGGGTTCGCCCGCCAGGTTCACGACGGCATCGGAGGCGCCGGCGACGCGTGCGGCGTTTTCCGGATCGCGCAGCGACGCCGTCGTCACGTGATCCCCGCGCGCGGCGAGCGCGCTCGCCAAGTATTTGCCGATGAAGCCCGAGGCTCCGAGAATCGTGACGTTCATACGTGCGGTTTAGACGGTCTTTCGCAGGCAGAAGATGCAGCGAGCGCCGGAAGACCGGCGCTCGCTACGACCATCGTGTCTTCGGACGTTACGGGCGGCTCGAAGGGGCGACGTCCGGAGCGGTGGATCCGGGCGTCATCGAAGCGGCGCTCGCCGGAGCGGGAGACGCCGTCGACTTCTTGTGGCGGTGGTGCTTGCCCGCGGGTGCGGCGCTCGCCATCGCCGCTGGGCTCGCAACGGCACCGCTCGTCGCGGCTCCGCTCGCCGATTTCGCGCTCTTGCTGCCGGCGGCGTGGAAGCCGGCGCTATCGGCGGCCGACTTGCACGCGTACGCGCCGTGCTTCGTCTTGCCGTAATACTTGTCGCCCTGCAGGTGATAGACTTTCGTGCTCGTGTTTTCCCATACCGTGACGTCGCCCTCGCCGCACGTCGGCTGGGTCGCGGTCGCCTGCGCGAATGCGGAAGACGATGCGCCTGCCGCAATCGCGGCGGCAAAAAAGACGGTAAAGACCTTATTCATCGATTGGTTCCTTTGTTGAGGGACGGTTCGGCGCGATAACGTGCCGGGTTCGGGAGAAGTTCCGGCGCACGCCGGGCGAGAACGTGACGCCGATGCGTGTACTCGTGGTCGGCGCCGGGCCGGGCGGTGCGGCCGCGGCGATCGAATTGGCACGCGCCGGCGTGGAGACCCTCGTGGTCGAGCGTTCACGCTGGCCGCGTGCGAAAACGTGCGGCGACGGCATCTCGCCGCCGGGCGTCGTCGAAGCGCGCGAGCTCGGGCTCGACCTCTCCGACAAGCGGCCGTTGCCGCTCGGTGAGATCTCGACGCCGCGCGGTTACCGGTTCAGCAGCGGTTGGCGCCCGGAGACGCCGTGGGGCGCGATCGTGGAACGCATCGAATTCGACGCGCGCCTGATGGCGCTCGCCGTCGGCGCGGGCGCACGCTTCGAGGATGCGACCACGGTGCGCGAGATCGCGACCGGCGGCGACGGTCCGCGCGCGCGACTCGCGCGGGGCACGGCGACCGCGATGGAGCGCTTCGACGCGATCGTGCTCGCGGAGGGCGCGACGGGCGGGCTCGGCGCGAAACTCGGGTTCGGGCGGCACGCGACGCGGCTCGTCGCCTTGCGCGGCTACACGGAGGCGTTGCGGCCGCTCGACCCGGCGTTCGGCCTGTACTTCGATCGCGACGTCTCGCCCGGGTACGGCTGGGTATTCCCGCTCGACGAGCGGCGGGCGAACGTCGGCGTGCTCGTCGACGAACGCGCCGTGCACCGGCGCGGCGGCGATCTGCGCGGCATCCTCGAGGCGTGGCGCACGGCGAGTCCGGCCGCGACCGCGGCGCTCGGCGGCGCACCCGACCTCGGTCGCGTCTCGGGCGGCGTTATTCCCACCGGCCGGCGACGACGCATTCGCGGAAGCGTGTTCGCGGTCGGCGATGCGGCCGGCGTCGCGGATCCGTTCTCGGCCGAAGGCATCTTCCAGGCGATGGGATCCGGTCGTGCCGCCGCCGCGGCGCTCGCCGCCTACGGCCCCGGGCGGCGAGCCGAGCGGGCATACCGCGGGGCGCTACGGCCGTTCGATCGCAACGCCCGCGAAGCGCGGCGGTTGCGGCTCGGGTTTCATTTCGTGATCGACGCGATGGTGGCGCGGGCCGTCACGCGGCCGGCCCTCGCGCACCATCTGAGCGCGAGCGGTTTTTTCATGAAGGATAGCCTCCCGGCGTTCCTGTGGGGCATCGCCCGGAACTGGTAATTCGGCCGGGGAAGACGCTGTAGCCTGAGTCACGTCGCCCGGCCGGACGTTGCGGGATACTGGTACGAGGGGGAGTGCGCTCGTGGGATTCAAGAACCGGCTGATCAAGCTCGTCGTCGACACCGGGTTTCGCAATCCGGGTCTGATGAAGCTCATCTTCTCGATCGACGACGTGACGGGCATCGACCTCGTGAAAACGCTCGCGCCGTTCAAGCTCATGCCGGCGTCGGCGGAACTCTTCCAACGGTCGTTCGCGCATTTCGTGTCGGGCGAAGAGATCTCGTACGCGTGCGCGACCGAACTCGCGACGATCGCGCCCGACGCGACGTCGTCGCGCTATCTGCTCGTGCAGGCCGGCGAGGAGATGACGCACCTCAACCACTTTCGCACGAAGCTCGATCAGTTCGGGCTCGGCGAAGCGAAGCTCTCGAAATACGTCGCACCCAGCTTCTCGAAGTTCGGCAGCGCCATCACGAAGCGGCTCGAGCGCAAGGACTACGTCGGCGCGATGGTCGGCAACAACATCGTGGTCGAGGGACTCGCGATCTGTCTGCTCGAGATGGGCTGCAAGGATTTGCGCGAGAACTCGGACGAGATCTCGAAATTCCTCGACTTCGTCCTCGAGGACGAGCGTCACCACGTGCGCTTCGGCGAACGGCGTCTGCGCTATTGGAACGAACGCGGCCTCGTGCGCGAGCGCGACGTCGCCGATTTCTACGGCGAGATGTGGGGCTACGTCGAGGGCGTCGCGCGCGAGATTCCCGACGTTCTCGATTCGATGGGCCTCGAGCCC
>CAJCIN010000073.1 GCA_903970385.1 Rhodospirillales bacterium
GCGACCGATACGCTCTTCGCCGGTCCCTTCAACGTCGAAGCGATCGTCATCGAAGTGCCGAAATCGCTGCTGACGACGGCGTCGCTCAATAGCGTCGGCAGCACCAGCTCGACCATCCACGTGTGGGCGACCGTCAGCTCGTCGACCACGAGCTCGTAGGAGAACGACGACATGAAGAAACTGATCACATCCCTCGCAGCCGTCGCGACCCTCGGCCTCGGAGTCAGCGCGTGCGGCAACAACAACACGGTTCACCTCACCCCGCAGCCTACGGCGCAAAAGTACGTGCAAATCGAACGCCTTTCGCGGCCGGCGATTAAAGAAGTCTTCGAGCCGTTCCAGGATCATCAGAAGTCCAATGCGGTCGAACCGTATGCGGACGCGACGATCCAAGGCGATATCAAGGCCACGGAAGACGCATTGCGTCCTCCGACGGCCGGCACCGACTACGGCGCGACTCTCGCAGCCGTGCTGTATCCGGACGAGTACACGGTCAACCTCGCCGGCACCGCGCCGTCGGGAGCCGATCCGTACTACTTCCTGAGCGAGATCGCGGATCCGGGCGCCTTCGGCGGCCGCGCTCCGAACGACGACGTCATCTACCTCGAACTGAACGCGCTCTTCGGCCCGCTCTTGAGCGAGCTCGGCGCCATCAAGGACGACAACCAAGAAGACACGTGTTTGATGTCGCAAAACATCGGCGGCCAGGGTAAGCCCGGCGGCCAAAACCCGAAAAAGCTGACGACCACGAAGTTCCCTTACCTCGCAACCGCCAGCTGACCTAAAACCAAAGGGTTCGGGCGCGCCCTCCGCGATTTCGATCGCGGAGGGCGCTCTCGATTATACGGCAAGCACATGAGACGCAATAGAACGATTTTCACGGCAGCACTCGTCGCGCTAGCGCTCCTCGCGTTCGCGCTCTGGCCCGCCTATCTACAGCACGCGACGAACGCGGCGCGCGCCGCGGCGTTGCCGACGATGGCGCCGGTCGTGGCAGACTACAAGACGCGCGACAAGCAGATCGCCTTCTGGGAAGGCATGGTCGCCAAGCACAACACCGAGGACATGATGAGCCCGCGGCAGGCGGCGCAGCAATATTTGCAGCGCTACCGCGAGACGGGCGACATCAACGACGTCCTCCGCGCGGAGAACGATGCGAAGCTCTCGCTGCGCGCGCAGCCGCGCGGCAACACCGGCGCGGAACTCGAACTCGCCGCCGTCTTTCTCACGCTGCATCGTTTTCACGACGCGATCACGATGACGTACGACGTCGTGCGGATGGACCCGACGAATCAAGCGAACCTCGTCCGCCAGGCGACGCTCGATATGGAGATCGGCCAGTACGGCCTCGCCCACAAGCGGCTCGAGGCGGTCTCGCTCGCGAATCGCGACGACTCGTGGCGCGTCGTCGAATCGCGCTACCTCGAACTGACGGGCCACCTCGCGCAAGCGCGCGATCTGCTCGCGACCGCCAGCGCGAACGTGAACAGCGGTTTCGACACGCCCGCGCAACAGCGTGCGTGGTACTTCTTTCGCGCGGGCGAGATGGCGTTCGAGGCGGGCGACAACGACGCCGCGATCGCCGACGAGAACGAGTCGCTCGCCGTCTTTCCGAACTACTCGGAAGCGAACCGCTTCAAGGCGCGGTTCGAGTGCGCACTCCACCGCTGGCAGGCGTGCCTCGACGACGCGACCGCATCGGCCAACGTCGTGCCGTATCCGGAGACACTCGGCTACGAAGCCGATGCGCAACGTGCGCTCGGCGACACCGCCGGCGCCGCGCGCACGGACGACTTGATCCGCACGGTCGAGCGCATCGGCAACACGCAGCACATCTCGGACCGGCTGCTCGCGATCTACTATTCGGAGCACAAGCTGCACGTCGCGGACGCATACCGGATCGCGAAGAACGAGCTGCTCGCGCGCGACGACATCTTCACCGAAGACACGGTCGCGTGGGCTGCGGCGATGGACGGCCGCTGGGACGAAGCGCGCGATCACGAACGCAAGGCGCTGCGCTTCGACACCGAAAATTCGCTGCTTCAGTATCATGCCGGAATGATCGCGCTGCACTTCGGCGACCGCTCCGAGGCGAAGGCGCGCCTGCAGCGAGCGCTCGCGCTGAATCCCAGCTTTCACCCTTTCTACGCCGACGACGCACGGGCGCAACTCGCGAGGCTTTGAGCGCCGGTCGGGCGTAACCGACCCGATATGAAATTCGCTCGCCTCTCGGGCGGGGTGGTCGCGCTGTGCGCGTTCGTCGCCGTCGCCCTCGTGTACGCACGGGTCCCCGCTCGCAGCTTCGATTTGCAGGGGTCCCCTGTTACCGTGAAGCGGCCGGCCGCGGACATTACGGACACGTATCTTTTTCCGAGTCCCTCGAACCCGAACAACATCGTCGCGGTTATGGACGTCTACCCGCTGATCGAGCAGTCGTCGAGCCCGAGCCTCGCGTACAAGGCGCTCAACACGTTTTTCGATCAGGGCGTGCTCTACACGTTCAAGTTCGACAACAACTACACGGCGCAGGCGACGAACGGCGGCCGCCCGGTGGAAGATCTCGTGTTGCAAGTGTCGTTCGGTGCGCCGAGCGGCGGCACGCAGCAAGTCTTCGCGTACGGTCTGCTCGCACCGACCCGCACCGGGCCCGCAACGGGCCTCGTCGACGGCGGTTCGCCGACCGGATCCGGCTTCATCAACAAAGCGTTCTCGCTCGCATCGCCGTCCGACAACATTCACGTCTTTGCGGGCGCGCGCCGCGACCCGGCGTTCCTGAACGCCACGGCGACGGCGACGGGCAGCTCGACGTATCCGTACTATCACGTGTCGTCGACGCCCGGAACGTACTTCGGTATCTTTCCGACGCAGAATCCGAATACGACGACCGGCACGTCGTGCATCACGGCCGGAACGTGCGCGGCCGGTTTCACGGCGGGCACCGATCTCTTCGGTGCGACCGACGTGCTCTCGATCGTCGTCGAGCTGCCGAAGGTCGACGTCACCGGATCGAGCGGCATCGTCGCGTTCTGGGCCACGACGTCCACGACCACAGGAAATTAGGAACGGCATGAAACGATTCATCGTCTTCGCATGCGCGACCGCCGTCTCGCTCGCGGCGTTCTCGAGTTGCAGCAACGACCCGACGGTCAAGAACGGCGGCGGCACGACCGGCGCGAACCTCACGTTCCATCAGATCGATCGCGTCGGGCGGCCGGGTCTCAAAGAACTGTATCTCGCGTACGACAATCACGACGCGTTCAACCGCGTCGACCCGAACACGGACGCGTCGATGGCCGCACCGCAGATCGCGACGTTCATGACGGCCGCCGGCCGGAGCGCTGCGATCTCGGCCTACGTGCAAGACTTGCTGACGCCGGACGTGCTGACGTTCAACGCGGCGAATACGTCGCCGATCGCATCGTATCTCGGCTGGGAGACGGGCGGCCAGATCAAGACGAGTTGCACGGGCGCCGCACCGAATGCATTCGGCGGCAGAGCGCTGACGGACGACGCGGTGAGCGTAATGCTCGGCCTCGCGTACGGCAACCTCGCGACGAGCACGACGATCACGGACGCGTCGACGACGAACGTTTTCCCGTTCGCGACGAGCGCGACGACGACCGTCGCGCCGCCCGCGGACGACGGCAACGAGCAGAGCGGCACCGGCGGCAAGCCGCTGCTCTCGAACCAGAATCTCGGTTGCTCGGACAAGACGGGCGAGACGGCTTCGTTCCCGTATCTCGCGCCGCCGATCTAGCGCGGAGAAGGGTCCGGAGCCCGAAAACCGTATCTAGTTCGGTCGGCCGGGACCGCGTTTCGGCCGCTCGTGGGGGTGTAGCTCAGCTGGTAGAGCACTTGCTTCGCATGTAAGGGGTCTGCGGTTCGAATCCGCACATCTCCACCACTTTCAGCCCGCGTCCCATGAGGCACGCGGGTTTCTGCTTCCCGGCGTTGCAAGGGCACGTTGGAAACCGGGCTGCGTCCTAACGCTTCCGACTCCAATGCGAACCGTCCGTGCTTACGAACGTGACGAGGCCTCCGCCGCCCGCGCCGAGCGGAATGCGTTGCAATGTCGCGTGCGCCGAGTGACCGTCATATGTGAGATGTTGCGATAGGCATCCCGTCATGAATTTCAAGTAGCCCTCGACTTTCGGGTCGAGCACGCTCTTCCAATCGACGATCTTGTCGTGGTCGTAGACGGCGGAAAAGACTTCGCAATTCTCGAGGCCGAGTATGACGGGTGCGACCCGCCCGGGAACGTTCATCCGCACCATTCCGGCGGCGAAGCGATCCGCGTCGTCGGACGAAATCGCATACGGCATCGGCTTCGAGCAAGCCGTAAGAACGAGCAACGCCGAGATCAGAGCGCGTTGAACAGAGAACGTTTCGCATTTCCCGACGCTGCGGCTCATCGTTCGTTCTTAGTTGCTGATCTGCCAAACCGCTTTTACACGATAGTCATCGAAGTCGCGGGGTCACGCGCCGATCACCGCAGCTCGTCGTTACCCGGCGGGGCGAGCTTCGAGTGTTGCTGCGCTGCCGTTCGTGAGCAAACGAGCAACCGCGTGTCGGTCGGCAATCCGGAGGATAAGTCATCGGAATGAAGATCAATCGCCCCGGTTTCATCTCGAGCGCACTTGCACTCGCGGGTCTGTCTGCGGCAAGTTTGCGCGCCGCCGCCGCGAGCGCCGAAGTCCCGAAACGGCGGCTCGGGCGCACGGGAGAAATGGTCTCGCTCGTCGCGCTCGGCGGTTACCACATCGGCAATCAAGAAAACGACGACGCGAGCGCCGCGAAATTGATGCATGCGGCGATCGATCGCGGGATCACGTTTTTCGATAACTCGTGGGATTACAATATGGGTTCGAGCGAGCTGCGCATGGGCAAAGCGCTCGACGTCGGCGGATACCGAGACCGTGTATTCCTGATGACCAAAATCGACGGCCGAACGAAAGACGCGGCGTCGAAACAAATCGATCAGTCTCTCGCGCGCCTGCTGACCGATCGGCTCGATCTCTTGCAATTTCACGAAAACATTCGGCCGGACGACGCGGATCGGATATTCGCCCCCGGCGGCGCGTTCGAGGCGGCAATCGCCGCGCGCCAAGCCGGGAAGATTCGCTACATCGGATTCACGGGACACAAGAAGCCGGAATATCACCTCCACATGATCGACGTCGCGAAACGACACGGCTTCACGTTCGACACCGTTCAGATGCCGCTCAACGTCATGGACGCGCATTACGAAAGCTTCGAAAAGCACGTGCTCCCCGTAGCGAATCGTTTAGGCATGGGCGTGCTCGCGATGAAGACGTTCGGCGATCACCACATCTTCGATACGGGGCTCGTCGACCCGATCGCGATGCTCCACTACGGCATGAACTTGCCCGTGAGTACGGTCGTCACGGGAATCGATAAACCGGCTATCCTCGATCAGGCCGTTCTTGCGGCGACGACCTTCGCGCCGCTCTCTCCCGAGCGCGTGGCCGCGATACTGGCGAAAACGAAAGCGGCCGCCGCCGACGGTTCGACGGAACTCTACAAGACCGCCCATCAATTCGACGGAACGATACAAAACCCGCATTGGCTCGAAGACGCGATCGTCTGAGCGGGACGTTTTTTCGTCAGCGTCCGAGGTCGGGCGTGTAGGCTTCATCCCAATTGCCCCGTTCGACATCGAGGTCGAGACCGGGGTCTTCGATCGTGACGTGCGACATCGCCGTGGTGGGCGTCGCGCCGTGCCAATGCCAACCGCCGGGCGGGCTCGAAATCACGTCGCCGGGACGTACGACGTGCACGTGCTCCTCGTCGGCAACGACGCCTACACCGTCCGTTACGATGATGTGTTGACCCTTCGTGTGCCGGTGCGGCATCGTCCGTGCCCCCGCTTCGAAGTGCACCGCCTTCGAACCGACGTCCGGAATCTCACACGGTAGCGGCTGCACCTTGACTTTACTCGGGTCGTTGAAGAGTTTGTGCAGGGCTTCGGGGACGGGCTTCGCCTGCGCGGCATCGACCTTTGCGAATGTATCCATCGTTACACCGCCACGAGCGCGAGGGAGCGAACGTCGAGCAGCGCATCGACGACGCCTTGTGAGGCCGACATCATCGGCATATGGTCGGCATCGACGCTGTAGATCTTGGTACACGGCAACGCGGCGAGCATCGCCTGTTGCAGCGCGGGCGTAAGCGCACGATCGTTCGTCGTCGCGATGTAGTAGCGCGCGACGGAGCCGAAGCGCTCCTGTGTCGTTTCGGCCGGCGTTGCGAAGGGCTGGAGCGCCTCATCGAGGATCGTCGCCGTGGCCGCTCGGCGTGCGGATTCTGCGGTTCGATTGAAGACCGTCTCGATGAGAGCCTCGCGGGACAACGTTCCCACGCCGCGCTCGGCGTCGGCCTGAAAGTTTGCCCCGAATTTGCTCTCGGTGTCCGTCTGCGCATACGAGAACGCCGAACGGCCGTTCTCGGGAAGGAACGCGCAGACGTACACGAGCGCGGCGACCTTCTCGGGAAGCGCTTCGGCGACTTGAGTGATCGTCATGCCGCCGAGGCTGTGTCCCGCGAGGATCACCGGCCCAGAGGCCGCGGCGACGGCCGCTTTCACGCTCGCGACGTAATCGGCGAGGGTCGTCTTCCCCGCATCGGAGTTGTCGGCAGCCGTATGTGACGGCAGATCGATCGCCGTAACCTGCGCTCCGGCGGCGATGAGCGGAGCGGTGATGTTCGCCCAAACGGACGAGTCACTGAAAGCTCCGTGCACCAGCACGAAGTCCGGAAGGCCTTTGGTTGTGCTCATAACCGGCGTTTCGACGCGTATCTACGCCCGCCATGGCAAACCGGGCGAGCTGTCGTTCCGGCCGATACGTGCGCCCGCCGATCCCGGAGCAACGGTCACGTTCGGTCCGTGATCTTCGGCGAGATACTCTGCTCGTAATGGAAGACGTTCGTCGGATCGTACTTCTGCTTGATCGCGAGCAAGCGCGGAAAGGCGTCGCCCCAGTACGCTTCGCGAAAGTTCGCGATCGTGCGCCGGGGATAATTCTGATAGATGTGGCCGTCGTAATACGGCTGCATGACCTTCATGTAGGCGTCGAGCCACGCGACGGCTTCACCCTTGTCCGCGTCTTTCAACCAGAAGACGTCGACGAAGAGATTGAGATCGGCGGTGCGATGGATGAACGCATTCTTCTCCGAGCCGTACGCTTCGATCGCGCCGCCGTAGGGCTCGATGATCACCGTATCGTACGGCTTAGGCGTCGACGCGTACATCGTAACGATCGTCTGCCAATCGGCGAGTGCGAGCGGCTTCGAGATGTAGCCGGCCTGTTTGTCTTCCATCGAACCCGAGAGCGGCAGATCCGGAACCTCGTACGGATGATTGTCGAGATACGTGTCCATCTTGCCGTACGTGCCCGTCTCATCCACGAGCAATTGCGCGCTGCCGAGTTTGAGCAGCGGCGCCAGAGCCGCTTTGCCCGCGAGGGCCGTCCCGCAATACATGCCTTGCACGAGCATGTACTGCGCCTTGTCGTGCGTGCAGATGTTCGTCATGTAGCCGATCTCGGGCGGCGCGCCGCGCGTGTAGTCCTGCTGCATGGCGAGAAGCGCCGCGGGCGCGTCGGCGATGTCCCACTGAATCGCCCACGCCCACACCGTGTCCAGATCTCGTAATGCGTACGTGATCTCGATGATGATGCCGAAGTTCCCGCCGGTGCCGCCGCGGATCGCCCAAAATAGATCGGCATGCTCGGTTTCGCTCGCCGTGACGATCGAGAGATCCGCGAGCAGTATCGTTACGGCGACGACGTTATCGCAGTTCATCCCGAACATGCGCGACGTGTAGCCGTAACCGCCGCCCTGCATGAAGCCCGCGACGCAGACGTTGCCGCAGGCGCCGCCGGGGATGTGAAAGCCCGTGCCGTCGAGTGCGCCGTTGAGCGTGTCGAAATCGGTGCCCGGCCCGACCCGAGCGACGTTGTTCGCGGAGTCGATGCTCACGTAACTGATACGGCTCGTGTCGATGACGATGCCGCTGTTGACGGAGTAACCCGCCGTGCTGTGACCGCCCGACCGGGCGGCAACCCAATAGTTCTTCTGTTGCGCGAGCGTCAACGCCCACCGGACGTCCGAGGCGACTTCGCAATAGACGATGATCTGCGGATATTCTTGAAACGCGGGGTTCGATTCTTGCCGATCCGCGTCGTATGACGGATCGATCGGTAACACGATCGTGCCGACGATCGCTGCCTCGAGTTCGGCGAGTTCGTGCGCGCCTCGCGTCGTCAGGGCGTCGATGCGCGCGTTCTTCGCGATGCGGCGCGGGCTCTTCCAATTAGCCATGTGCGGCCTCCGGTTCGGGCGGCGATTCGGTGTCGGCGCGTGCGAGCGATGCGGCCGCGCGTTCGGCAAACAGGACGAGACCATCGCGCCGAGCGTTCGCGAGCGCCGTTTCGAGGAGCGGTCGCGCTCGCAAACGCTCGGCACCGTCACCGAGCGCCAGCAGCTCGCCTTCGAGGCGATCGATTTCGGGCGACCACCAGCGTTCGCCGCTCGTGCTCCAGACGGATCGTGCCTTCGCGATCGCCTCCCGCGCATCCGCGACCCGATGCGCGCGCAGCGACGCCGTCGCGAGC
>CAJCIN010000074.1 GCA_903970385.1 Rhodospirillales bacterium
TGCCGAGCAGCGCCACCGACAACGGTTTGCCCTTGTGCTTGGCGGTGTCGAGCAGCGCGAGCGCCTCGTCCAACGAGCTTGCTTGCACGTCCACGTAGCCGGTCTCCAAACGCTTGGCAATGCGGCTCTGGCGGCATTCGATCGCGAGCATGCTGGCGCCCGCCATGGTCGCGGCGAGCGGCTGCGCGCCGCCCATGCCGCCGAGGCCGGCCGTAAGGATCCAGCGGCCGCCGAGATCTCCGCCGTAATGCTGCCGGCCGAGTTCCGCGAACGTCTCGTACGTGCCCTGGACGATGCCTTGCGAGCCGATGTAGATCCACGAACCTGCGGTCATCTGACCGAACATCATCAAGCCCTTGCGATCGAGTTCGTGGAAGTGCTCCCACGTGGCCCAATGCGGCACGAGATTCGAATTCGCGATGACGACGCGCGGAGCGTCCGGATGCGAACGAAAGACGCCCGCGGGTTGCCCCGATTGAATCGCGAGCGTCTCGTCGTCGCCGAGGCGTTCGAGCTCGGCGACGATCCGTTCGAACGCCGGCCAGTTACGCGCGGCCTTCCCGATGCCGCCGTAGACGACGAGATCGTCCGGCCGTTCGGCGACCTCCGGATCCAAGTTGTTCATGAGCATGCGCAGCGCCGCTTCGGTCTGCCACGACCGCGCCGTTCGGGTCGTGCCGCGCGCAGCGCGCACGACTCGCGCGAGACTATGCATCGAGGGCGGTCGCCGTTCCCGAACTCACCCCCGGATATTACCGCGGTCCGGCGGCGATTCCCGTGGCGCTACGCGCTCAGCGGTGCGACGACGGTATCGGCGGGTTGAGGAACGCGGGGACGACGTGCGGTCCGAGTCTGCCGCGCAGCGACGAGATCGGGCCGGTCGGCGAAGAGATCGTGATCGTCGCGATCGAGCACGTCAGCCCGTCGCCGCTCAGCGTCGGCGCGGTCGACGTATCGTTCGGATCGAACGTACCGTTCGTGAGCGGCGTACACGCCGCGGCGCTCGGAAACGCGCTCGCCATCGTGAATTGCGTGTTGCTGAACGTCACCGCGCCGACGGGCTCTTGGCCGTATCCGTCGAGATAGAAATAGAGCAGGTTCTGCGTCTGACCTTCCATGTCGATCACGAACGTCACCGAGCGCAGCGTGTTCTCGTCCGTGATGCGTTCCGTCCACGTCGTACCGCCGAGCGTCAGCGTTTCGAGCAGCTGGTCGCCGACGTTCACCGACATGATCGCGCCGCCTTGGCAGCCGGTGAAGCCCGGATCCGTGCCGATCGTATTGTGGTATTCGCCCGCGATGTACCACGTCGAGTACGGGGTGGGCTGCGTGCCCGGAAGGCACGACGGTCCCCACGTCAAGACCGGTCGCAGGATGCCGTCGTCGATCGGATCGTACGTCGGATTGCTGTTCGTATCGAGCGGCGTCAAGCCGGGCCAGATGATGAGCGTCCCTTCGGGTGGCGGCGAGGCCGGAACGGTGACCGTCGTTTGCATCGAAACGAACGAATTCGGATACGCCGCTTCGACGTACAAGCCGGTTTGCGTCGGCGTCCCGGTAACGGACGGTGTCGGTGTCGCGGTCGCCGTTGGGGTGGCCGTCGGCACGGCCGTCGGCGTCGCGCTCGCGGACGGCTTCGGCGTCGGCGTCGGCGTCGCCGTGGCGGCGCCGGAGGCGATCGCCGTCGGGGTCGCGCTGCCCGATGCGGTTGCCGTCGCCGTCGGGCTCGCGCCCGCGACCGGCCGATGCATCATATCCGGCTCCGGGCCGGCACATCCGGCGACGAGGACGACGGCGGCGACGATGAACGCGAGAGGACGAAAACGCAATGCAAACTCCGCTTCGGCAGAGCCGGCGCCGGCTCGTGAAGACGCTCTTACGCTATCGGCTGCCGCCCCGCGAAATCTGAGCCGGCTAGACCCAGCGGAAGAAGCGGGCGCTCACGACGGTTCCGACGACCGTCCAGACGCAGAGCAGCGCGATCCACGCGCCGTAGCGCGCGAGCGAGTCGCCGTACATCGCGATGCCGCGGAAGGCGTCGATGAATTGCGTCGAGGGGAGGAGACGCAGCACCGAGCCGATCGCGGCCGGGAAGCGGTCGATCGGGATGTAGGCATCGCTGAGGAACGCGAGCGGCACCGTGAGGACGGATGCGATGTTGTTCGCGCTCTCCGTCGAGCGCACGACCGCTCCGATCACGGTGCCGAGCGAGACGAACGTCGCCGCGCCGAGCAGCAGGATGACGCCGATGGAGACGGGATCGCCGACGACGTGCACGTGGAACACGATCCCGCCGACGATCGCGAGGATCAGCGCCTGGAGCGCGAGGAGCGACATCCGGTACAGCACGAGCGACGCGAAGAACGTCCACGACGGAATCGGCGTCAGGTAGATGCGCCGCAGCAGTTTCTTCTCGCGGAACGTGGCGAGCATCGCACCGACGCCCCAAAAGCCCGAACTCAGCACCTGCGCGCCGATCAGACCCGGGATCAAGAACGTCGACGTCTGTTTCGTCGAGCCGCCGCCGAGCGCGAACGAGAACACGAAGAGGAAGAACACCGGGATCGCGAGCGACCAAAAGATCATCTCGCCGTCGCGCAGGAAATACCACACGAAATTCGCACGCGTCTGCGCGAGCAGGATGCGCAGGACGGTCACGCCGCGGCCTTTGCCGACGCCGCTTCGTCGTCGAGCGCCTCGCCCGTGATCGCGATGAACGCATCCTCGAGCCCGGGCCGATGCAGATCGAGATCGTCGATCGCGACGTCGAGTGCGTTCGCATGCGCGACGATCGCGCCGAGCGCGCGCCCGGGTTCGCCGTGCACGAACACCTGCCACCGCTCGCCCTTCTGCGTCCAGCGGCCGAGCACGTCGAGCGACGGATCGAGCGCGAATCCGCGCGCCGCGAAATCGATGAACGCGTCGCCGCCGTGCGCCGCGACGAGGGCCGGCGCCGTGTCGCGCGCGACGATGCGGCCGGCCTGCACGATGCAGATCTCGTCGCACAGACGCTCGGCTTCTTCAATGTAATGCGTCGTGAGCACGAGCGTCTTACCGGCCGCCTTGAGCCGCTCGACTTCGGCCCACAGGATGCGGCGGCCGAACGCGTCCATCCCGGCCGTCGGTTCGTCGAGAAACACGACGTCCGGATCGTGCAAGAGCGCGATCGCGAGCGCGAGCCGCTGTTGCTCGCCGCCGGACATCTTGCCGACGAAGCGATCCAACTTGTCTTCGAGCCCGACGCGTTCCGCGAGTTCGGCCGTGCGCGGACGCACGCCGTAATACGCCGCGTAGAGATCGAGGATCTCGGCGGCCTTCGCCTTCTCGGGGAGCGACGTCGCTTGCAGCTGGACGCCGATCCGGCGTTTGAGCTGCGCGAAATCGCCGCGGCGCGTCGGATCGAGTCCGAGGACGCGCACCGAGCCGCTCGTCGGCGCGGTGAGGCCGATGCAGGTTTCCAAGGTCGTCGTCTTCCCCGCGCCGTTGCGGCCGAGGAGACCGAAGATCGTGCCGGGCGCCACGTCGAACGAGATACCGTCCACGGCCGTCACGTCGCCGAAGCGTTTGACGAGGTTCGTGACGGCGATGGCTGGTTCGTTCATGCAACCGGTGCTACGTCGGCGGACGTGCGAAGGTTGCGGCGGCCTTGAAACACCCCGCCAGGTGATCGTCGACGACGCCCGTCGCCTGGAGGAAGGCGTAGACGATCGTCGAGCCCACGAACGTGAACCCGCGTTTGCGAAGATCGACGCTCACGCGATCCGACAACTCCGTGCGTGCCGGCACGTCGTCCGGGTCGTTCCAGCGCGTGACGACCGGCGAGCCGTCGACGAACGCCCAGAGGTAGGTGTCGAACGAGCCGAACGCGCGCTCGACCTCGAGAAAGGCGGCGGCGTTCGCCACCGTCGACCGGATCTTGCTGCGGTTGCGAACGATGCGCCGGTCGACGATGAGCGCATCGACGCGGTCCGCACCGAACGCGGCGACGGTCGCGGGATCGAAATTCTCGAACGCCGCGCGATACCCGTCGCGCTTCTTGAGGATCGTCGTCCAACTGAGGCCCGCCTGCGCGCCTTCGAGCGAGAGCAGTTCGAAGAGCGCCCGATCGTCGTGCAGGGGCGTGCCCCACTCCTCGTCGTGATACGTCGTCTCGGGTTCGCGTCGCGCCCATCGGCATCGCGTCGGTTCCGTCACGGTCGTTCGCCTTTCGCCGCGGAGCGGCACGGGTGAGCTCGACTTCATTCCGAAGTGAGCGTGCGTGAAAGCCACGTTGTTCGCGGACGGCGGTTCGCGCGGTAATCCCGGGCCCGCCGCGAGCGGTGCGGTCCTGTATGCCGAAGACGGCACGGCGCTCGCCGAGGTCGGCGAGTTCCTCGGCATCGCGACGAACAACGTTGCTGAGTGGCGCGCGCTCTTGATCGGTCTCGCGCGCGCTCGCGAACTCGGCGTCGACGAGATCGCGATCCGGCTCGATAGCGAACTCGTCGTCCGCCAGCTCGCGGGCATCTATCGGGTCAAGCATGCCGACTTGATTCCGCTCGCGGCGAAAGCGAAGGCACTGTTGCGCGAGTTCCGCTCGACCGACGTGCAACACGTCCGCCGCAAGGACAATGCCGCCGCGGATGCCGTCGTCAACCAGGTGCTGGACGAAGCCGCGGCTCGTTCGCGGGCGGGGATGACGTGAGAGCCGCCTAATCTGTGCCGGCTGTGCGCCGCAATCCCATTCCGTTTCTGATCTTCGTTCTGGCGCTCGTCGGCCTGCTCGCGGCGTATGCGTTCTTCAACCGGACGATCGTGTCGCGTTACGTCGCCGCGCGGCACGTCCTGAACCGGCGCTCCGAGATCCGGCTCTCGCTGACCGTCGATCACGCGACGGGGCCGCTCGTGCGGGAAACGTACGAGATGAGCGACGTCGAGGGCGTGTCGGCGAGCAGCTATCGCGTCGCCGGGCGCTCCGGCACGACCGTTACGATCGTCGAACGGCCCGAACGGACGCTCGACCCCGATGCCAACGTGGCGTTCTTCTTCGGGAAGACCGTTCAAGACGGCATCTGGGAATTGACGAACCGGCCGCCGCGCGGCGACGCGGGCACGCGCTACACCGTGCACGTCTATCAATTCGCCGACGGTCAGCACGGGTCGCGCGATTACACGTTCACGGACCCGCACTACTGGGCGACGACGGGCGGCCATCAGTTCCACATCACGCTCGATAAGAACAAGCCCGTTCCCGATCTGTTGCAGATGACGAGCACGGTCGTGGTCGAGCCGCGGTACGCCGCGATCGTCGACGATTTCCGGGCGTTCGGTCCCGAGCGTTTCCGCAAGAAGAGCGCGGACGCGCGCACGCGCGCCGGGGCCCGTTCGTGAGCCGGGCGCTGACGTTCCGCGTCGCGCTCGTCCTCGCGATCGCGAGCGTCACGACGTACGTGGCGTACGAAGCGCTCGAGGCGCCCGGCAACCAGCTGTTCGGGAAGACGCTCGTGCGGGGCGCGCCGACGGATCGCGAGGTCGCGTTGACGTTCGACGACGGTCCGAATCCGCCGTATACCGACCGGATCCTCGACGTGCTCCGTGCCGAGCACGTGCGTGCGACGTTCTTCGTGGTGGGGCGCGCGGTCGCGGCCTATCCCGCCACGACGCGACGCATCGTTCGCGAGGGGCACGCGATCGGCAACCACACGTGGGATCACGGGCACATGATCGTCGAGTCGGAGGCGAGCATGCGTCGCGAACTCGAACGCACGAGCGCGGCGATCCGGCGGGCGACCGGCGTGACGACCGATTTGATGCGCCCGCCCTTCGGAGCGCGCGACTTCGCCGTGATCGCCGAAGCGCACAAGCTCGGGTATCGCGTCGTGATGTGGAGCGTGCCGCTGCCCGACGATTGGGATCAACCGGGCGTCGGTGCGATCGCGGCACGCGTCGTCGACAACGTGCAGGACGGCAGCATCATCGTTCTGCACGACGGTAATCGCGGCATCGTATGCGCGCACGATCGTCGCGCCTCGCCGCGCACGTGCGACCGTTCGCAGGAGGTCGGCGCGACGCGCGACATCGTGCGGACGCTGCGCGCCCGCGGCTTTCGATTCGTGACGATTCCGGGGTTGATCGCCGACGCGGACGGCATCACGCATACCGCCGCCCGTTGAGCTCGATGTAGCCGTCTTCGTGCACGTGGGCCGGATCGTGATGCGTCCAGTGAACGAGCGGTCCGTACCGCGTATCGGGCACGAGTTCGCCGACGATGCCGACGCGATCGCCCGCGACGACGGGGACGCGCGGCGCGAGCTTCACGTTGTCGACGATCTCGACGCGATGGCCGTCGTCGCTGCGCACGTCGAAGGCTTCGTGCATGGCGTGCGTGTTCGTGCCGTAGAAAAACCGCGGCGCGTTCAGCACGGTCGCGCCGAACGCGACCTCGGAAGGACCGGAGCGGGCGAGGCCGGCCGTGAGCGTGCTCGTCATGCCGCTCCGATCGCGACGGGGAGGGCGCGTGACTAGTGTTCTAATGCACGGTTAACGCTGTAAAGGCCGGGAGGTAAGGTAACGCGCGTTTCCGCGAGAAACTACACCGCGATCGCGTCTACCGTACTTCCCCGCCCGCAAGGTGTTTCGTTTGCAATTGCTCCAACGCTCGCTCGCTTTCGTCGTCCTCGCGTCGCTCGTGTCGGCGTGCGGCGGAAGCGGATCGTCCGGACCGCCGCCGATCGCGGCGACGGCGACCCCGGTCGGCGTCTTGCCGACGACGGTGCCGTCATCACCGTCGCCCGGCTCGACCGCGACCCCGACGACGAACGCCGCCGCGTTCACGTGTCCGTCGTCCGACACCGCTTCCTCGGTCGCCGTCTCTTCGGCGCGCGGCGGTGAGGCCGTGCGACGGCGTGCGACCGCGGGCCGTCGCGGCATCGCTGCGACGCCGGGTCGCCTCGCCGTCTCGTACGATCGTGCGACGCTGCGCGCGTCGAGCGCGGCGCTCGCGTCACGCGAGACGTCGCTCGGCGCGCGCTTGATCCGTGAGTTCGACTACGGTCACCTCGACGTTTCGACGCGTTTGCTCTCGGTGCCGCCGCAGCGCATCGCGGCCGTCGCCGCATCGCTTCGCATGCAACCGGGCGTTCGCGGCGTGTCGATCGTCGGCGGCCGCCGCGCGAAGCAGACCGTAACGACGCCCGACTTCACGAACGATCCGTATTTCACGGGCTTCTCGACGACGCTCGCGACGAGCGCTTCGGCGACGCCGCCGCCGGCCACATTCGAGGTCGGTCCGTACGAAGAGAGCGCGAACGTGCCGGGACAATGGAACATGCACGCGATCGGGCTCGAGAACGCGTTCGCGTACGGCGTCGCGGGCAACGGTAGCGGCATCACGAACGCAAACGCGCTCGGCTCCGCCGGCGTGAAGGTCGCGATCATCGACGTCGGCGAGGATACGACGCACCCCGAACTCAGCGGCAAGATCGCGTATCAGAAATGCTTCATCACGGATTCGACGACGAGCGTTCAGAGTTCGTCGAGTTTCACGACGGACGAAGACGGCCATGGAACCGACGTCTCCGGCATCGCGGCGGCCGCCACGAACAACGGCTTCGGATTCACGGCCGCCGGCGGCCGGACGTCGCTGTACGCATACCGCGTGCAGGCGACCCCCGACGACAACTGCAACGATTCGACGACGACCGACGAGCAGTGCAGCATCGATACGGTCGATATCTCCTCCGCGATCGAAGACGCGATCGCGCAGAACGTGCAAGTGATCAGCATCAGCCTCGGCGGCGGTACGTGCACGAGCTCGGGGGCCGACCCCGATTCGATCGAGGGCGGCGCGATCGCCGATGCGATCGCGGCCGGCGTCGTCGTCGTCGCCGCGTCGGGGAACGACGGGTCCGAAGGCGTCGAGGCGCCGGCCTGCGATCCGGGCGTGATCGCCGCGGGCGCGACGTCGCTCGAGGATGGCCAACTCAACGGCACGGGCGCCGCCGGCGGCAGCCCTTCGTCGCCGTCCGAATACGTCGCATCGTATTCCGATTACGGCAGTCCCGGCGCCGCCGTGCGCAACGCGAATGCGTGGGGCATCGTCGCGCCGGGCGGCGATCCGAGCAGCGACACGGATGCCGACGACCTGCACTGGATCGAAGACATTTGGACGTCGACGCCGTTCGACACCACGTTCGCGGGTTCGTGTACGCCCGACTATCCGAACACGACCGGCGCGGCGGACTGCCGCACGCTGATCGCGGGAACGTCGATGTCCGCGCCGACCGTCGCGGGCGCCGCGGCACTCATCATCGCCGCGAACGCGTCGTATGCGTCCCCGTCGAAGATGAAGACGCTCTTGTGCACGACCGCAGACGACATTTCCGACGGTAAGGAGGGCTGCGGCCGCCTGAACGTCTACCGCGCGATGGCCACGGCCGTCGGCGACCCGAAGCTGCCGTAAGAGCACTGGCGGGTCGCCGCGCGACCTGCCGGACAAGGCGAGCCGACACGGGGCGGGAAGGCCGCCCCGTGGTCATCGTCTTCGCCGCGCTCTTCATGGCGCTCGGCCTCGTCAATCTCGATTTCTCGCGGACGTGGCTGCGCGGTCAGCTCTTGCGGCTCGCCGTCGGCGTTCCGATCCTGCTCGTGTACGCGTACGTCGAGATGCCGGCGCTCGTGTTCCCGCAATGCATCACGCTGCTCTTGCTCACGCTCGTGCCGAACGCGGCGTACAGCATTCTCCTCGCCGCGCGGACGGCGCTCGCGTCGCGCCGCGTCGTGTCGATCCGGCGAACCCCCGCACGGCCGTACCTCGCCGCCGTCGGCGTGGTCGCCGTCTTCGCGGCGATCTTCGCCGCGGCGCCCTTCGTCGACGCGAGCGGTTTGCGCGACGTCGCCGACGTCACGATCTCCGCGTCGTTGCCGCCGAGTGCGGACACGGCTCACGTGCGCGTCGTGCCCGAAGAATCGGCGATCTTCGCCGGAAACAAAGTGGTCGGGCAACTCGGCGCGTACTATCGCGTCGGCGAATTCAACGCGCAGGCGACGCACGGGAAACTCGTGTGGGTCGCGCCGCTCGAATTCCAAGGTTTCGTGCAGTGGCTGTCGCGCCGCACGAGTCCGGGCGTGATCGTCGTCAGCGCGGAGAATCCGGACGAGCAGCCGGAGGTGCGCGAGCGAGCCCCGATGCGCTACATTCCGTCCGCGCTGCTCAACGAGAATCTGTATCGGCACGTGTACATGCGTTACGGCACGGAGCAGATTCTCGAGACGACGCTCCAACTCGACGACGCCGGCGATCCGCAGTATCTCTGCACGCTCGGGCGTCCGACGATCGGGTGGACGGGAACCGTCGTGACGGGCGTCGCCGTCGTCGATCCGGCGACGGGGCAGATGCACCGCATCGACCGCAAGGATTTCGGAACGCTTCCCGGCTGGGTGAGCCGCGTCGTTCCGCCGGATCTGGCGCTCGCCTACAACGAGTGGTTCGGCGAGTTCGTCCACGGCATCTGGAATTATCTGCTCGTCAAGCGCGACGTGCACGTGCCCGCGCGCGACGAGGTGTTCGGGCTGCTCGCGGGCTCGCGTTTCGTCTGGTTCGTGGATCATACGTCGCCCGCGAGCGATCAATCGATGACCGGGTTCACGTACATGGATACGGTGAGCGGACACATCACGTATTACACGTCGTCCGGCGGTGAGTTCAACTCGCGCGGCGCCGAGGACGCGGTCGCCTCGAATCCGGTCGTCCGGCAAGGGAAATTGATCCCGACGCAGCCGTTACTCTACAACGCGTTCGGGCAGAATACGTGGGTGGTGCCGCTCGTCGCGGAAACGGGAAAGTATCAGACGGTGGCGCTCGTGCAGGCGAAGAACGGACACGTCGTGGTCGGATCGAGTTCGAATCCCTCTCCCCAGCGCGATGCCTTCGCGCAGTACGCGGCCTTTCTCGGCGGAGCCGCCGTGCCCGCGGCCGCAGACGAGGCGCGCGATGCCGGAACGGTCGATCGGATCGCGACCGGGCCGGACGGGACCGTCTATCTGACGCTCCGCGGCGATCGGCGCATCTTCACGCTCTCCGCGCACGATGCACCGTCGGCGCTGCTCGCGCGGTCCGGCGACCGCGTGCGCTTCCGCGCCGCGGCCGCGTCCGGCGGCTTCGCCTCGATCGAACAGTTCGTGGATTCGGCGCTCGTTCCGTGAAGCGGATCGTCACGGATCGGCTCGTCCTCGAGCCCGTCGGTACCGAGAACGCGTCGACGCTCTGGAAGATCATGCAGAGCGGCGGCCTCCGCGAATTCCAAGACGTGCCGCGGCACACGCGCGACGAGTTCGCGCGGCGCGTCGCGAGCCGCCCGAAGCAGTTCGACTCGCGAGCGATCGGCCGTTTCGAATGGCTCATCGTCGTCGCGGAGACGCGCGAGGCCGCCGGCTGGGTGTCGCTCCGCGTCGGCGACCACGCGCGCGGGACGGCCGAGATCGGCTACAGTCTGCTCGCCCCGTTCCGCGGCAGCGGCTTCGCGGCCGAAGCCGCGCGCGGCATCGTTCGGCACGCATTCGTCGAGACGGACCTCAAACAGATCGACGCGTGCTGCGTGCCGCAGAACGTCGCGTCGCGAGCGCTGCTCGCCGCGGTCGGTTTCGAGGAGACGCGCGTCCAGAAGAACGGCGCGATCGTCCGCGGCCGGCCGGTCGACATCGTGATCTTCGAGATGACGCGCGAGTCCTACGACGCGCGCAACGGCGCCGCGCTGCGCAAGGGCATCTCAGGATAAGTTCAGCAACGTCCGCTACGCTACGGCGGATGCCGAGTCGCTTCGCCCATGCATCCGTTCTCTCGCGTCGTTTCGTCGCGGCGTTCGCCTGCGCGCTCGCCGCCGTTCCGCTCGCCGCCCGGGCCCAGAGCGAGACGGGCGAGATCGATCTCACGGTCGTGGACGCCGCGGGCGCACCCGTCGGCAACGCTCGGACGTTCTTGCAAGGCGCGCTGAGCGCGAATTCGCTGACGACGGGATCTGGCGCGATCACCTTCACCGACGTGCCCGTCGGCATCTATCGCATCCGCGTCCAGTCGCGCGGCTACGACGGCGCGAACACGCGCGAATTCGACGTTCTGCCGAACCGTGCCGTGCACGTCCGCATCTCGCTCACGAAAGTCACCGAAGCGGAAGAGGCGCGCCGTGCCGCCGCGCGCGGTGCGTCGTCGACGGCCGCCGATTCCGGCGACGCGCATCTCAAGGTGATCGGCGTCGTCAGCGCACGCTCGAAGATCAGCATCACGAGCTCGGACATCACGGCGGACAGCCCGATCCGGCGGCTCTCCGACTCGCTCACGGACGCGCTCGACAAACTCGCCGGCGTCTCCGTGACGGGCGACGCGACGGATCCGAACGCCCCCGTCACGATCTCGCTGCACAATCAGGACGAATCGCAGACGGCGCTCACGCTCGACGGCATCCCGCTCTCGGCGCCGGGATCCGCCGGCAACCTGCGCGGGATCGGCACCGATCTCTTCTCGGGTTCGTCCGTCAGCTTCGCGCCGACGGCGGGCGGCCTCGGCGGCGGCGTCAACTTTTCCACGCTCTCGCCCACGCAGGCGTTGCAGATTCGCGCGAACGGCACGACGGGGACGTACGATCGCAACAACGATCTCTTCGCCGTGACGGGATCGATCGACAAAGTCGGCTTCGTCGTCGAGCACACGGACCGCACCGCGAACAATCCGCTGACGTTTCGCGACTACGAAGATCAGAGCGGTCTGACGTACCAGCACGGCGGCGAGTCCGCGACCGAGAGCGACCTGATCAAGCTGCGCTACGCGCTCGGCGACGAGCGCACGAGCATCACCGCATCGGCTCTCGATACGAACCGGAAAGCGTACGACATCTGCGCGCAAGACGTCACGCTCTTGCCGTGCGGATCCGGCCCGAACAATCTCAACTTCGGCCGCTACGGCCTCGCGTACGCGAACGTCGCGTCGCTCGTCGGCGACGTCCAGACGACGTTCTCCGCGTACACGAACGCCGGCACGCAGACGGCGGACGATCTCAACCGCTACATCGTGGCGCTCGATCCGGCGGCGGGCAGCGATCCCACGAACCCCGCCGACTACGTTCCGACGCTCGACCCGTCGGCATCGTACACGAACACGGTCACGCGCGGCATCGCATACGGCGCGTCGCTCGCCCAGGGCAACCACACGTTCAACGTTAGCGGCAACACGTACTCGGCGATCGACGCCTCGACGCCGCTCGCCGGGTCGCCGTACGTCATCGCCGTGACGAACGCGGCGTCGTCGTCGCGCTACCAGTTCAGCGACGTCGTGAAATCGAACGATCGGCTGACGCTCACGCCGTCGCTCTCGTTCGCCGACACGAGCGGACTCGGCGGCTCGTTCCTCGCCGGCATGAGCGCCGCGTGGACGCCGAAAGCGAACGACGCATACTCGCTCTCGCTCAACGTCGGGAGTTCGCAGCCGAATCTGAACGCCGTGCGTTCGTTCTCGGACCCCGTTTCGGCTCGTTTCAACTGCGGCGCCGCGACGGCCGTCGTTGGCGGTCCCGGCGATACGGGAGACGGATCGAAGCAGTCCGCGACCGCGATCAACGCATCGTGGACGCATCGCTTCGTCGGCGGTGCGTCCGTGACGGCATCGGCGTTCTCGCAACTGCAGAGCGGCCAATTGATCGGCGCGCTCATCGAGGAACCGGCGTCGTACTTCGCGTCCGCGGGGCCGGGCTATCTGCAGACGCTCGACGCCGCGTACCATTCGCCGTCGGTGTGCGGCGTCTCGAGCGCCAATCCCGCGGTGTACGTGCAAGAATCGGTCGCCGGCACGCGCCGGCTCTATCAGGGCGTCGACCTCAACGGCCGCTTCGAACTCTCGCCTTACCTCGCGCTCTTGCCGTCGTATTCGCTCAATCTCGCGGTGCTCGAGGCCGCGGGAGCGCGGCTCGGCGACGGCCCGTCGACGACGGTCGTCGGAGCGCAGCTTCCGAACCGGCCGATCCACAAGGGCAACGTCGCGCTCGACGGACTCTTACCGCGTCCCGCGCTCGAAGTGCTCGCGAACGTGCAGTACGTCGGCGCGAACAACCAGCAGAACCTCGGCCCGTATCTCAACGTCAGCTTCGGCGTCTCGCATCGGTTCGGCCCCGGGCAACTGACGCTCTTCGAAAACAACGCGTTCGATACGTACGGGGGCGTGTTCGCGACCGATACGAACGCACGGCCCTTGCCGCTCTCGAACGGCGCCTCGTTCGAGACTGCCGCGACGCCGCTCTTGCCGCGCACGTTCTTTCTCTCGTACGCCGTCGCGATCGGCGGCCCGGCGCCGGGACCGGCGTTCAAACAGTTTTCGCGCGCGCGGCTCGCCCAGGCGACGCCGGCGCCCGAACCGGAGCCGAGCGCGGCCGCGCGCCGCGGGCCGCGGTTCACGTCGAACCCGCCCCCGGCCGGAACCGATCCGTTGTCGCTCGCGACGGCGCGCGACACGTGCACCGTCGACGCGCAGGCGGCGGCGAAGCCGGTCTTCGACGGGTTGCGCGCGTTCGTGAAAGCCTACGAGGCCGGAACGAAGCCGCCGGCGTTCGCCGGGCTGACGCTCGTCGCCCATCGGACGGCGGCCGGCAGCGCGGTTCCGTATTACGTCGACGTGCGGCCCGATCTGCCGCGTCCGCCGGCGGCGCCGGCGACCGGCGGGTTCGGGGGCGGCCGCGAAGGCGGCGGCGGCCCGGGCGGTCCCGGCGGTCCCGGTGGACCGGGCGGTCCGGGCGGCGGCCCGCCGCCGGGCGAAGGCGGCCCGGGCGCCCCGGGCGGCG
>CAJCIN010000075.1 GCA_903970385.1 Rhodospirillales bacterium
GACGGATAGCGCGCGAGCACGTCGGCGCGATCCAGACGGTCGATCGCGAGGCCGTGCTCGTCCGCGCTCGCGAGGATGCCGCGCACGACGCGTCCGCCGGCATCGCCGACGACGAGCAGACCGCGGAGATCGAGTAGCGTCGCACCAGTCTCGCGTTCGAGCTCGCGCCACAACTCGTACGCGCGAACGAGCAGCGGCACGTATGCGGGATCCTCGAAATACGCTTTCCGGATGATGCGCGATCGCCCCGACGACGCGCCGAACGCGTGACCGCGCGCGAAACGTTCGATCCCGAGCACGCGCCGTCCGCGCTTCGCGACGTGCGCGAGCGTCGCGCCCCCCATGCCGCCGACCCCGACGACGACGACGTCGTACGCGCCCTCACTCATGCCGCGTGACTACGGCGCGGCGGTCTCGAGCGCTTCCATCACTTGCGCACGCACGACTTCGACCGTCGCCCCGAAGATGGCGTGCGTCACGAGCTCGTTGATCTGTTCCTTCGTCGGGAGCCTGCGCAGCGGCGGCGTCGCGCCGAGAAGCGGGAGCGTGATCTCGTGGAGACCGGCCCAGAGCACGAGCCCGAAGCCGACACCGCTTCCGAGACGCCGGTCGTCCGAACCCGCGACGATCGCGCCGTACGCGGCACTCGTCAGCGTGCTGAACGCATAATGGATCGCGACCGATACCGTGTCTTTTTGTTCGTCCGTGAGTTCGGGTCCGTCGAGCGCGCGCATCGCCTTCATGGCGAGCACACCCGGCGGCGGCTCACGATCGGGAGAGCGTGGCGGTACGATTGCCTCGCAGAGCTGCTTGACGGCCGCGCCAGCAAGGCCGCCGATCGCACCGGCAGCAGCACCGGCAATCCATCGATTCACCGTCCGCTGATTCCCGAGCGTTCCTATGGGTAAACACGCACGCATGATCAAGACGCGCAACCAATTCGACATGCAGGATCCACTCACGCAATATCCGCAGCCGAAGTTCGAGGAGCAGCCGCAGTCGGCGCCCGGACTCGCGCAAGACATGGTGCCGAAACCCGATCACGGCGAGCAGAGCTACGTCGGTCTCGGTCGACTCGTGGGCCGTCGTGCCGTCATTACGGGCGCGGACAGCGGCATCGGACGCGCCGTCGCGATCGCGTTCGCACGCGAAGGCGCCGACGTCGCGCTCAACTATCTTCCGTCGGAAGAGCCCGACGCTCGCGAAGTCGTCGACCTCGTCGAGAAGGCTGGTCGCAAAGCCGTCGCGTTGCCGGGCGACATCAGCGACGAGAACTTCTGTACGGAGTTGATCGAGAAATCGGCGAAGGCGCTCGGCGGCATCGACATCCTCGTGAACGTCGCGGGGAAACAACAGGCCGTCAAAGAGATCGCGAAGCTCACGACGGAGCAATTCGACGAAACGTTCAAAACGAACGTCTACGCGATGTTCTGGCTCTGCAAAGCCGCGCTGCCGCACATGCCGGCCGGGGCGACCATCGTCAACACGACCTCGATTCAGAGCTACCAGCCGTCGCCGGCGTTGCTCGACTACGCGTCGACGAAGGCGGCGATCACCGCGTTCACGCACGCGCTCGCGAAACAAGTCGCGGAGAAGGGCATTCGCGTCAATGCCGTCGCTCCCGGCCCGGTGTGGACGCCGTTGCAGCCGAGCGGCGGTCAGCCGCAGGAAAAGATTCCCGATTTCGGATCCGCGGTGCCGATGAAGCGCCCCGCGCAACCGGCCGAACTCGCGTCGGTCTACGTTCTGCTCGCGTCGCAAGAATCGAGCTTCGTCACGGGTGAGGTGTACGGCGTGACGGGAGGCAACCACTTGCCGTGAGTGCGGCTGGAGTTCGCACGTCCGGAACGTTGCCGCTCGCGCAATACGCGGCACTCGGAGACGGACGGAGCGTCGCGTTCGTCGGTGCGGACGGGTCGATCGACTGGTGGTGCGTCCCAGGCTTGGACAGCCCGCCGTTCTTCGACCGTCTGCTCGATGCGGAATCCGGCGGGCGTTTCTCCGTAACGCCCGCCGACGCGTTCACCGTCGAGCGGCGCTATCGCGACGACAGCAACGTGCTCGAGCAGATCTTTACGACGAGCTCGGGTCGCGCGCGCGTGACCGACTCGCTCAACAGCGGCATTTCTGGCCGCTTACCGTGGAGCGAACTCGCGCGGCGCGTCGAAGGATTGGAAGGCACGGTCGATTTTCGCATCGTCGCGATCGTCGGCCGGCGGCTCGACGAATCGACGCCCTGGCGCGAACCGAGTCCGCACGGCGACGTCCTGCACGTCGACGGTATCGTCGCGGCACTGCGCAGCACGGCGGGCGTCGTCCGCCTCGAAGAACACGACGACGGCGTCGTCGCGCGGCTGCGGACGCACGCCGGCTCGCGCGACACGATCGCCCTGATGGCCACGCACGACGAACCGTTGATCCTGTGCTCGCTCGAGACGATCGACGCGCGGATCGATCGATCGGATCAGGCGTGGCGCGAATGGGCGAACGATCTCGCGATCGCGGGCCCCTATGCTTCGGCGGTGCGGCGCAGCGCGCTCGCGCTCAAGCTCCTCTTGTATTCGCCGAGCGGAGCGATCGCCGCAGCCGCGACGTCGTCGTTGCCCGAACGACTCGGCGGCGAAAAGAACTACGATTACCGCTTCGCCTGGACGCGCGACGTCGCGTATACGATCAAGGCGTTTCTCCACGTCGGCGCGACCGAAGAGGCGAGCGCCGCGTTCGCGTGGCTCGTCGCGACGATTCGCCGCCACGACGGGCGGCTCGAGACGATGTACCGGCTCGACGGCGATCTCGCGCCGGAAGAGCGCACGGTCGACCTTCCCGGCTACGCACGTTCGACGCCCGTCCGCGAAGGCAATCGCGCGCGCGACCAACTGCAACTCGGCATCTTCGGCGACGTCCTCGAAACGGCGAAGCTCCTCGTCGACGAAGGTCACGTCCTCGATCTGACGACGCGCGCGATGCTCGCGACGCTCGCCGACCGGTGTTCGGACATGTGGCGCAAACCGGACGCCGGCATTTGGGAACTCGAGCGATACGAGCAGTACACGATGTCGAAGATGGGGTGCTGGACGGCGCTCGATCGCGCTGTCGATCTCGCTCGCCTCGGCCAGATCGATGCGAGTCACGTCATGCGCTGGGAGCGCGAGCGTGATCGCATTCGCGATTGGATCGACGAACATTGCTGGTCCGAGGCGAAGCAGTCGTACACGTTGTACGCCGGTAGCGAACGGCTCGACGCCGCGATCTTACTCGCCACGCGGTTCGGATTCGAACGCGCCGATCGCCTCGCGCTCACGCGCGATGCCGTGCGCCGCGAACTCGGCCGCGGTCCGCTCGTCTACCGTTATTCGGACATGGACGACGAAGAGGGAACGTTCGTGGCCTGCGGCTTCTGGATGGTCGAGGCGTTCGCGCTCCTCGGCGACGTCGCGGCGGCGACGACGCAGATGGTCGCGATGCTCGCCGCGTGCGACGCGAACCTCGGGCTCATGAGCGAACAGATCGATGCCGAAACGGGCGAGATGCTCGGCAACATGCCGCAGGCGCTCAGCCACCTCGCGCTCGTGCACGCCGCGGCCGCCATCAGCGAGGCGACTGCAAAAACGTCTCCGCGGTTCGCAAACTCAGCGCCATGATCGTGAGCGCGGGATTGGCCGCGAGCGCGCTCGGAAAAACGGAGTTGTCGCAAATCCAGAGATTGTCGACGTCGAAGCTCCGCCCCGCGTGATCGACGACGGCGGATTCCGCGCTCGTTCCCATGCGACACGTGCCCACGGTGTGTGCGAACCGGTCCAAGGTCCAGACGTCCGTCGCGTTCACGCGATCCCACATCGCGGTCATCGCCTTCACCGCATGCCGCTCGAGCTTCTCCTCGTTCGGTCCGGCCGTGAAGTGCACGCGCGCTTTGCGCATGCCGGTCTCGTCCGTCTCGTCCGCGAGTTCGAGGTAGTTCGTCGCCTGCGGCAGGCAATCGCCGTTGATGCCGATCCCGGCGACGTGATTGTACCGATCGAGATAGTCGACGAGCGCGCGACCCCAGAGCCCGCGCCCGCGCGTCACCTGTTGCGCCCACGTCAGCGGCACGATGCCGAGGCTCTGCACGAGATATCCGCCGGCGAAATCCGCGTCGGCCGCCCGCACCATGTCTTCCGTGATCAACGACGACGGGTATCCCTTGTTCGGGCGCATCTCCGGCTCGAACGTTCCCCACACTTGCGTCGCGACGTGCGCCATGTAGTTGCGTCCGATCTGGCCGCTCGAATTCGCGATGCCGAGATGCAGGAGGAGCCGCGGCGTCTCCACGGCTCCCGCGCACAGAAACACCGCCTTGCAACGTTGCCGCCGATCGACGCCGTCCTCCACTCGATACACCACGGCCGCGATGCGCCCGCTCTCGTCGTACTCGAAATCGCGGACGATCGACTCCGGGCGTATCTCGGCGCCCGCGCGAACGGCGTGCGGGAGATACGTCACGTCCATCGTCGCCTTCGCGCCGATGCGACAACCTTGATGACACGAGCCGCAGCCGATGCACGCGTTGCGAACGGCCGGACCTTGCGCGACGTTGCGCGTCGCGACGGCCACCGGTGCGACCGCCGTCCGCACACCGAGACCCGCGCACGCGATTTCCATCATCTGCGCCGGCGCGTTGAGCGCGACGGGCGGCAACGGATATCGCCGGCTTTCGTCCCACGGATACCGGGCGGGTCCGGAAACGCCGACGAACGCTTCGACACGTTCGTAATAGGGCAGCAGATCGTCGTACGTCAGCGGCCAGTCTTCGCCGACGCCCTGCTCCGTCCGCAAACGCAGATCGCGCGGGTCGACCCGCGGACAGAACGCGCCCCAATGGAGCATCGATCCGCCGACGCCCATGCCGCTGTTGTTCGCGCCGAACACGTTCGGCGTGCCGCCGGCACTGAGGCGCTCGCCGAGCCAGTAGATGCCCGACGCCGCGAGTTCGTCGGCCGGAAAGTCTTCCGGCGTATGATTTTTCCCGGCTTCGAGCGCGACGACGCGCAGACCGGCGCTCGCGAGCCGCGCGAGAAGCGGCGAACCGCCGGCGCCCGTTCCGATCACGACGGCGTCGACCGTCTCGCTCTCGTCGTACCGCTTCATGTCCGCGAGATTCATCGGGCGCGATCCACGCGAGCGACGGGTTCCCACGTTTCGCGTTCGCCGATCCCGATGCGCGCGAAGCCGGTCTTCGGTTCGCCGTCGCCGCCGTTCGCGATGCCGGAATAACCGATGCGCGCGAGCGTGCGCGGATGGCCGAGATACGCTTTGACCGACTCGGCACGCACGTCTTCGAACCACGCGCGCATCGCCGCGCGGCCGAGGCGTCCGGTCACCGCCGTCTCGCCGTCGCCCGCACCGACTTCGCCGCTCGCGACGAGCGCGAGCATCTCGTCCCGGCGTTCCGCATCGAGCGCGTCGAACGCGCGGCCGTAGCGCTTCCGCGCCGCATCCTGCAACGTGCGCGTTCCCGCGCGGTACGCGTCCGCGTCGGGCGGCAGCACGTCGAAGCGCCACCCGTCGCCGCCGGACGTTGCGAGCGCGGTGTCGATGCGCGCGCCGAGGTCGATCGGATCGGCGTCGTCTTGCGGCACGATCCGCGCGGCCATGGCACGCAACGTCGCGAGCGCCGCGGCGTCCATCGAGCGCGGTACGTAGTCGGGATCGTCCGGCCGCTCGCGCGCCTCGAGAGCGTCGCGCGTCTTCGCGCCGACGCGGCCCGATGCGACGAGCGCGCGGTATCCCGCTGCGAGCACGTGCTCGTCCATCGCACGCGCGACCTCACGTGCGCGCTCGAGCGGCAGCAGATGTTTCGCGCCCTCGAGCGTCACCGTGCGCGCGTGCTCGAAATGCGGCACCATCGATTCGCGCTGCGCGTCCGGACCGAGTTGTTCGTCGCGTTCACCGGCGAGGACGAGTGCCGGCGTTTTCAATCGTCCCACCCGCTCCGACCAATCTTCCCGGCTGCCGCTTTCGAGCCACGCCAGCCACGCGGCGCGTTCCATGCGCGTCGCGTCGTCGACGGCGAGCGCGAACGACGCCGCATCGAGCGAC
>CAJCIN010000076.1 GCA_903970385.1 Rhodospirillales bacterium
GGGGCCGACGACCGTCGTGTGCAGCGACTGGTACATGTTCGGCTTCGGCATCGCGATGTAGTCTTTGAAACGTCCCGGGATCGGCTTCCAGATCGAGTGGACGACGCCGAGCGTGCCGTAGCAGTCTTTCACCGACTCGACGATCACGCGGACGGCCGTCAGATCGTAGATCGTCGCGAAGTCGCGGCCCTTCTGCAATTTCGTGTAGATCGAATAGAAGTGTTTCGGCCGGCCCGTCACCTCCGCGTCGATCGCGAGCGTTCCAAATTGCGAGCGCAGCAGGCCGACGACGCTCTCGACCGCGGCCTCGCGTTCGCCGCGCTTCTTCGCGACGCGCTCCGAGATGTCGCGATAGGACTCGGGATCGAGATACCGCAGGCAGAGATCCTCGAGATCCCACTTGATCTTCCAGATGCCGAGGCGATGGGCGATCGGCGCGTAGATATCGATCGTCTCGCGCGCGATCGTCTGCTGCTTCGCCGCGGGTAGGCTCGCGAGCGTCCGCATGTTGTGCAGCCGGTCGGCGAGCTTGATGATGATGACGCGGATGTCGCGCGCCATCGCCATGAACATCTTGCGCAGGTTCTCGACTTGCGCGTCTTCCTTCGACTGATAGGGAATGCGCGTCAGCTTCGTCACGCCGTCGACGAGCTGCGCGATTTCCGGGCCGAACTTCGACGACACCTCGTCGCTCGTCACGACGGTGTCCTCGACGACGTCGTGCAAGATCGCCGCCGCGATCGTCGCACGATCCATCTCCATGTCCGCGAGGATGCGGGCGACCGATACCGGATGTTCGATGTAATCTTCGCCCGACGCGCGACGCTGGCCGTCGTGAGCCGTATCCGCGAGCTCGTAGACGCTCCGCAGCCACGACGCTTCCATCGTGGGGTCGTACGATTGAACTTTCGCGACGAGGTCGTCGAAATGTGGCGTGGGCATCAGGTTGCGCCTATGATGCCACAGACCGATTTACCCTGTCCATCGCTCGCTCGCCTGGAAGGCGATTCCGCGCGGATCAGTACGTGATGAAAGAAGTTACCGGTATGGCCGGCAGTGCCTTGCGCCCGCCGAGCGCCTCGAGTTCGATCAGAAATGCGAAGCCGATCACGTCGGCGCCGAGCTTCGAAAGGAGGCGACCAGTCGCGGCGGCGGTGCCCCCGGTCGCGAGCAGATCGTCCACCACGAGAACGCGCTCGCCGGCCGACACCGCATCGTCGTGGATCTCCAGCGCATTCGTGCCGTATTCCAATGCGTATTCTTCGACGAACTTGGTTCCCGGAAGCTTTCCCGGCTTGCGGACCGGCACGAAGCCCGTACCGAGCGCGTACGCGAGCGGCGCGCCGAGCATGTAACCGCGCGCCTCGATCGCGACGATACGATCGATCTCCTCATTTTTGAAGCGCTCCACGAACACGTCGATCGCGGCTTTGAATCCGCCGGCATCTTTGAGCAGCGGCGTGATGTCGCGAAAGAGGATGCCGGGAATCGGGAAATCCGGGATCGCACGGATCAACGCTTCGAGATCGACTGAGAGCTTCACCGCAAGCCGCTTCTGCCACCGGGCACACCGCCCTGCCGGAGCGCAAGGCAGCACGCGATACGACACTGAAGAGTACCGTCGACGCTCGCTAGAAGAGGATTCGCATGAGGAAATTCATCGCCGTCGCGCTCGCAGCGAGCGTGCTCGTGCTGCCCGTCGCCGCGCCCGCGAGCGCGAATACGGGCGCGATCTTCCGCACCATCGTTCTTTTCGGCGCGGCCGCCGCCGCCGCGATCGGCATCACGAACGCCAATCACAAACGGCATCGAAACGCCGAAGAAGAGAACGAAACGGATCGCCGCCAGGCGTCGTACAAAGCGTACTACTACCGCACGACGGGCGAATATCCGACACCGGAGTAGATCCACGAATGGTACGTCAAGACCTACGGAAACGAAACGACCGACTGAGGGCACGCGACGTACGCTGAAGCGCGGCGCCGCTCCGAATCCGGTTATCGCCGCCGTCTCGTCTGGGCCGTGCTCGCGGCGCTCGTTCTGCACACCGTCGTCGCGCTCGTCGCGCCGCGACGGCCGGCGGACACGGCCGAGACGGCGACGATCGCCGAGCGCGTGACGATCGCGCGCCGGACGCCCGTGCCGAGCCCGCCGCCGACGCCGACCCCGCTCATCACCCCGAAGCCGCACGACACGCTCGCGCCGCAGATCGCCGTGCGAGCGCCGGCGCCGAAGGCCGCCGCGACCCCGCACGTGCATTCCGGCGGCGCCGCGGCTCCGATCCATGCGGTGCACGTGACGAAGCACGCGCACCGCGCGCCGCCGGTTTCGATCGTGCAAGGCACCCACGCGGGCGTGCAAAACGGCGGAGCGGGTACGGGAGCCGGAGCGGGGACGGGCGATTCCGGACTCGGCGGCGCCGGAACGGGAAGCGACACCGCGGGAACGGGCAACGGCGGCGATGCGAACACGGCACCGTGCGGCGACATCTACATTTTACCGGCGCAGGTCTCGTACCGGAAGGACGGCACCGTCCTTCAGAACGTGCTCGCCAAAATCGTCATGCGCGACGGAACGGTCGAGGTCGACCGCTTTCCGTATCCGTTCGTGTATCCCGGCGTGAGGCAAGATCCATTCCAACATAACGTCGGCCTCTCGGAGGACGGCGGCGTCCCGGTCCAAGAACCGCCGCCCGACGCCGACGTGACGCGCTACCCCGTGGCCGTGCAGATCGTGCTCAAGTACACGGATCCGCACACGGGGCGCACGAGCCTCCCCGCGTGCACCGCGCCGCAAGACGCGCGCACGTCGGGTTAGTCGAGGCTACGCGAGCACTTCGAAGCCGAGCTCCTCGAGCATCCGAAAATCGCGATCGTCGGGCTGTCCTTCGGTCGTTAAGTAGTTTCCGAGCACGAGCCCGCTCGCGCCGCTCAACATGCCGAGATTTTGCAGACCTTGCAACGTGACTTCGCGGCCGCCCGCAAAACGCACGAGCGCACGCGGCATCGCGAGTCGCGTGAGCGCGACGAAGCGCAACGCCTCGATCGGTTCGACCGTCGAGCGATCGCCGAACGGCGTCCCCGGTCGCGGGTTGAGAAAATTGACGGGTACTTCTTCGGGCTCGAGCGCCTGCAGCTCGAGCAGAAAGTCGATCCGATCCTCGCGCGTCTCGCCCATGCCGATGATGCCGCCGCAACACAGCTCGAGCCCCTGCGCTTTGACCGCGCGGCAGGTCGTCAGCCGCTCCTCGAACGTATGCGTCGTGCAGACGCTCGGGAAGAATCGGCGCGACGATTCGAGGTTGTGATTGACCTTGTCGGCGCCGGCCTCGCGCAGACGCACGAGATGGTCGTCGTTCATGATGCCGAGCGACACGGCGACGTGCAACGGCAACTCCGCTTTGATCGCGCGAACCGATTCGCAGACGCGCTCGAGCAATCGTTCCGACGGCCCGCGAACGGCGACCACGATGCAGAACTCGGACGCTCCGCGCGCGTGCGCGTCGCGCGCCGCCGATCGAAACGACTCGACGGTTTGCAACGTCTCGGGAATCACGTCGCTCGCGTAGCGAGCGGCCTGCGAGCAGAAGTTGCAATCTTCCGAACAGCCGCCCTTCTTCGCGTTGAAGAGCACCTCGACGCCGACGCCCGAGCCGCAGAAACGTTCGCGCACGTCGTTCGCGAGCGCGAGCAACTGCGGCACCGCATCCGCCGGGAGCGCCATGAGTTCTTCGAGCAGCGCGCGATCCGCGGGCACGCCTGCGTCCAGCACGGCGGGGCGCGCACGCGTGACGGCGGGATGCGGCGGAGAGTCGATCCGGGTGTCGATCATGCCGCCCCCTTCGACGCGAGTGCCGCAACGTACTCGACGGAAGCGGCCTCGTCTTCGTCGTACGGCACGACGCCCCAGATCGCGACCCGGCCGGCGAGCGCGCGCCGCACGTCGGCAACGTACGCCGGCTCGACGGGCGCGTGGCGCGCGACGAGCAGCGCGCCCGCGGGTTCGACGCCCCGCGAGCGGAGATAGGCGACCGTCAGGAGCGCGTGACTGATGCAGCCGAGCCGCAGCCCGACGACGACGATCGTGCTCAGGCCCGTCGCGGCCGCGAGATCCGCGAACGTCTCGTCCGGGCCGAGCGGAACCGCGATACCCCCGGCGCCTTCCACGACGATCGACCCCGGCTCCGCGGCGAGCCGCGCCGCGATGTCCGCGACGCGCTGGACCGGCCGGTCCTCGGCGACGGCCGCGGCCCACGGATCGGCAGGCCGCTCGAAGCGCGCGTACTCGTGAAACGCGCACCCCGCGAGCCGCCCCGCGCGCTCGGCGTCGCCTTCTTCTCCCGCGAGCGCGCCCGTCTGAATGGGCTTCACGATGACCGGTTCCGCGCCGGCGCGCACGAGCGCGAGCGCGAGCCCCGCAGTCACCCGCGTCTTGCCGACGTCGGTGTCGGTTCCCGTTACGAAGTAGCGGCGAGCGTGCGGCATCGGGCGAGGGCGGCGACGAGCGCGTCGAGATCGGCGGCGGTATGCGCCGCCGTGAGGCTGATGCGGATGCGCGACGTTCCCGGCGCGACGGTCGGCGGCCGGATCGCGGGTGCGAGCACGCCCGCTTCCGACAAGCGCGCCTGCACCGCGAGCGCGGCCGATGCGCTGCCGAAGACGATCGGGACGACGTGCGACGGCGCGTCGCCCGCGCGGGCGAAGCCGAGCTCGACGAGTGCGGCGTGCACGCGCGCGACGTTCGCGGCGAGCCGCGCGCGCAACGCGTCGTCCGCACGGGCGATTCGCAGCGCAGCGAGCGCCGCCGCCGCCGTTCCCTGCGGCGGCGCGGTATCGAAGACGAACGTGCGCGCCTCGTTCGTGAGGAAATCGATCGCCGTTGCGGGCCCGGCGAGAAAACCGCCCGCGGATCCGAACGCTTTCGAAAGCGTCCCGACGACGAGCACGCGCGCATCTCGAAGCGCCGCGCAGTCTCCCGCCCCGCGGGCACCCTCGATGCCGAGCGCGTGCGCTTCGTCCACGAGCAACGCGTCGCCGGGCCCGAGCGCCGCGAGCAGCCGTTCCACGTTCGCGCGATCGCCGTCCATTCCGAACAACGATTCCGTGACGACCAACTTCGAACGCGCGTCGTTCGCGAGATCGGGAAGGCGCAGATGCGGATAGACGATCTTCGGAACGCGCGCGAGCCGGATACCGTCGATCAGACACGCGTGATTCTGCGCGTCGGAATAGACGACGTCGAAGTGCGGGGCGAGCGCGGCGACGCCACCCGCGGCCGCGAGATACCCGGAGCTGAAGAGTAGCGCGCGCTCGCGGCCGAGAAAATCCGCGAGCTCGATTTCGAGGTCGCGGTGCACGGGCGCGGCGCCGCTCAGCAGCCGCGCACCCGTCGAGCCGGCCGTGCCCGCTCGCGCGAACGCGCGAGCGACGCGCGGATCGCGCGCGAGGCCGAGATAGTCGTTCGTCGAGAAATCGTGCGGCGCGGTCGGCGCCGCGGAACGCACGACGCGACGCCGATCCTCGCGTTCGAGCGTCTCGAGATGCCGCGCCAATCGCTCGAGGTACAGTTACGGCACCTCGTCGAGCGCGTCCGCGAGCGCCGCGCAGAACGCGACGACCTCACGTTCGTCGGACGACAGCGGCGGCACGAGTTGGATCGTGTCGACGATCGGTCGCGTGAAGTGGCCGCGTTCGTAGAGACGATCGGCGACGCGCCACGCCGCCGATCGCGGCCGCGCGACGAACGTCTCCGCGGCGAGCTCGACGCCGCACATGAGCCCGCGCACGCGCACGTCGCGCACGCGCGGATGCGCCGCGAGCTCGGCGAGCGGTGCGACGAGCGCGCGGCCGAGTTCCCGCGCGTGCGCGAGCGTGTCCTCCCGTTCGAAGAGATCGAGCGACGCGAGCGCGGCGGCGCACGCGATCGGATTGCCCGCATACGAATGCCCGTGAAAGAATTGGCGGCGCTCCGCGCTCGGCGCGAGGAACGCATCGTACACGCGCGCGGACGCGAGCGTCGCGGAGAGCGGGAGAACGCCGCCCGTGAGCCCCTTGCCGACGCAGACGACGTCCGGCGCGAGCGCGAGCGCTTCGCTCGCGAACATCGGTCCCGTGCGGCCGAAGCCCGTCGCGATCTCGTCGACGATCACGAGCGGCGCATCCTCGCCGCGCGCTCCGAGCGCCGCGTACGCGGAATCCGGTACGAGCCGGATGCCCGCGGCGGCCTGCACGCCCGGTTCGACGACGACGGCCGCCACGTCGCCGCGCGCGAGAATCGCGTCGAAGCGCGTGCCGTCGTAGGCGATCGATTCGAACGTCACGTCGCGATACGCATCTTTGAACGCGCCGATGTCGGAGACGCTCATCGCTCCGAGCGTATCGCCGTGATATGCGGACACGAGCCGAACGAAGCGCGTGCGCTCGGGCGCGCGCGTCCGCCAGAAGTTGACCGCCATCTTGAGCGCCGCTTCGATCGCGCTCGCACCGTCGCTCGCGAAGAACGCGTACGGGAGGCCCGCGAGCGCGCACAACCGCTCGGCGAGCTCCTCGGCGCGCGGATTGCTCGCGCCGAGCAACGTCGCGTGATCGAGCTCGGCGGCTTGGCGCGCGACGGCCGTGACGATCGCCGGATGGCCGTGCCCGTGAACGATCGTCCAGATGGACGACGTCGCGTCGAACACCGAACGGCCGGAATCGTCGACGAGCGTGCTTCCCGACGCGCGAACGAAGCGCCGGACGAGCGCGTCCTGCATCTGCGTGAACGGGAGCCAGAGCGCGCCGCGCGTCGCGGGCGGATTGACCATCCCGGACGCTTGCCGCACGCTCGCGCGAACCTCCTTGGCGCGAGCGCCCGGCAAAGGTTGCGGCTCCGCGACGAGAATCGGCCGAGCAACGACCGCTCCGTCCGGATGCGGCTCCTCGCTCTCTCCATGGAGGTCTGTCATCGCCTTTCCGTCAGGCGTTCTCGCGGCCGTCGTCGCCGTGCTCGCGTTCGCGCCGGCACCGATCGTCGTCGTCGACGAGTCCGGCAAACCGATTCCCGGCGTGAGCGTCGACTTCACCGGACCGGCCGGCGCACACGATCTCGAAGAGACGGACGCGACGGGACGCGCGGAGCCGAAGCCCGGCTTCGCGGCGTCCGGCGCCGACGTGCGCAAGCCCGGGTTCGCGACGCAGCACGTGCCGGCCGCGCGCCTCGCCGCGACCGTCGTTCTGCAACGCATCTTGCCGGTGATCGGCACGGCGTCGGTCGCGACGGGTTCCGTGAAGAGCCTGCACGAGGTGCCGCTCGCGACGTCGGTGCTCGATCGCGGCGCGATCGCGCTCGCGCCCGCGGCGACCTCGGACCGGCTGCTGCGCGAACTCCCGGGGAACGATCGCGTCCGCAGCAACAGCGCCTTCACGAACTACGGCCAACTGCGCGCCTCGTTCTCGGGTGCGGGCAGCGATCGCGGGGACGTGCTCGTCGACGGCGTGCCGGCGCAAGACGCGTTCGGCGGCCAAGTCGATTGGCTCGCGTATCCCGCGGAGGAGATCGAACGCATGGAACTGCTCCGCGGCGCGGGGTCGGCACTCTACGGATCGGGCGCCGTGGGCGGCGTCCTCGACGTGCGGACGTTCGCACCGCAGGTCGGCGCGCCGGACGCGGACGGTCGCGCGAGCGCCGGTCTCGGCACGAACGATGCCGCCGACGACGCGATCTCGGTACGCGCGCCGCTCGGGCCGTTTTTTGCGGGTTCGCTCTCGGCCGTGAACACGCGGCTCGCGTATTTCTCGCTGCCCCCGGGATACGCCGCACCGAGCGATCACATTTCGACGGGCGACAGCGGCGTCACGCACCTTCGCGGGCGCTATCAGAACGGCGCGACGACGGTCGACGGAGCGATCCTCGCGACGTCCGATCATCAGGACGAGGGCCGCGACAACTACACGTTCGACCGGACGTTGCGTCAAGAAGCGACGTCGATCACCCAGAAGGTCGGCTCCGCGCAGGCGCGCTTCGGCGCGTACGTGCGCGACACGACCGTCTACAATCTCGCGGATCAATTTCCGACGAAGCCCGGCGTCCTGCGGTACGACCAGCACGTACCCACGGACGAAAACGGATTCTTCGCCTCGCTCGGTGCGTCGCCGGGCCCGTTCGACGTCGCACTCGTCCTCGACCAGCGCCGCGTCGTGGGCTCGAGCGTGCAGACGGGCGCGACCGGGGCGTTACAGTCGCTCGGCACGGGCACGGAGCTCTCGCAGGGTGTCGGCGTGCAAGGCTCGTTCAAAACGAGCCGCTTCGAGGCCCTCGCCGGCGCGCGCGCCGACCGCGAACGCTACGACGATCTCGCGATCGTGACGACGGCCGCGAACGAGCGCGTCGACGGCCACGATACGGGCGCCGTCTCGCCGCGCGTCGCGCTGCGCTATGACCTGACGCCGCGCCTGGCGCTGCGCGTATCGACGGGCGGTGGATTCCGGTCGCCGTACCTCAACGAGTTGATCCGCAGTTACGTCATCGCGGGCGTGACGATGGCGCCGAACCCGGCACTCGTCCCGGAGCGCAGCACCACGAGCGTCGCGGGTCTGGATTACGCGTTCGGGCCCGGCCGCGTGTCGTTCGACGTCACGCAGACGAACGTGCACGACGCGATCGATTTCGTCACGATCTCGAAGACGCTCATGAAGCGCGAGAACGTGGACCGCACGCAAACG
>CAJCIN010000077.1 GCA_903970385.1 Rhodospirillales bacterium
CGATCGACGAACCGAAGAACGTCAGCAGCACGCCCGCGCCCTGCAGACCGAGCGCGCCGTACGTCGCCGTTCCCACGGCGATCGCGGCGAGCGCGCCGCCGCGATCGAGCGCACGGACGCGTAGCGCGAACGCAGCGATGCCGCCGGCCGCGAGCGCACCGATCGCGAAGTCGATCGGCGTGCGCGGCCGCGGCGTCACGCGACGTACGTCTCGTACACCGCGCGCGCGACGCTCGCGAGCACCGCTTCGCGTGCATCGTCGCCCGCGGTCGAGTCGGCGAGGAACGCAACGACGATCACACGGCGCCCGTCCGGCAGGGTGACGATGCCCGCGTCGTTCGTCGCGCCGACGACCCCCTCGATCGTGTAGCTCGTGCCCGTCTTGTGCGCGAGCCGCGCGGTCGGCGGCAGCCCGGCACGCAGGCGGTTCGCGCCCGTTCTCGCGGCGCCGAGCGCGAGCAGCAGCTCGTTCGTCGTGTCGAGGAACAGCGCGCGTTGCGTCGCGATCGCCGTCAGCAGCGCGACGACGCCGTCGGGGGTTCCGCCGTTGTCGCCGCCGTGCGCGAACGTGCGCTTTGCTTCCGCGTCGGCGTAGAGGTCCGCCTCGGTCCTGGAGACGTGCCAGCCCGCGATGCCGAGATCCGTCATCGTGTTTTGGACGACGGCCGGGCCGCCGACGGCGGCGAGCACCGCGTCGCACGCCGTATCGTCGCTGTCGACGAGCATCGCGCGCACGAGTTGCCACGTCGGCAGCGTGACGTTACCTCGCGGATGCGCTTCAGCGAACGGGCTCGTTCCGTGGCGCAGGTCCGCTGCGGTGATGAGGATCTGCGTATCGAGGCCGATCTTGCGTGCGTCCGCGAGCCGGAATGCCGTCACGGCGACCGCGAGTTTGAAGACGTCCGCGAGCGGAAAGGGGCGGTCGCCGCGCACGGCTACGTGCGTGTCGCGGTAGAGATCGTGCACCGACACACCGAGCGTTCCGGGCGCGTTCTGCGCGATCGCTTCGAGGCGATGCGGCAAGCGCTCGAGGCGCAATTCCTCCGAAAGCGGCGTCTCGGTCGGGAGCGGCGTCGGCACGGGGGTCGGCGACGGCGCGGGCGCGCGTCGCGCGAGCGCCGGCATCGCGAAGCCGCCGGCAGCGAGCGCGGCGCACGACAGCGCGAACGATGACCGTCGCATCGACGTCCGCGCGGGGTTAGCGGATCGCGTGCGCGGCGTCGAGCGCGAGGATCAACCCGTCGACCGTGTAGTCGTCGGCGACGACGTCGACGGAGATGCCGTGGCGGCGCGCCGCGTCGGCGGTGACGGGGCCTATGCAGGCGACGAGCTTGTCTTGCGCGAGATCGCCCGCACCGGGCACGTTCTCGACGAACGATGCGACGGTGCTCGCGCTCGTGAACGTCCAGACGTTCGTCGATTCCGCGAGTGCGGCGAGATTCGGGTCGACGACGTGCGTCGTCTTGTACGCGGCGACGACGTCGACTCGACGCCCCGCATCGGCGAGCGTACTCGCGAGCACGTCGCGCATCTCTTGCGCACCGTAGATCAGCACGCGATCGTTCGCAGCGGTGCGCGCGAGCAATCCGCTCGCGACGTTCTCGGCCACGAATTCCGCCGGCACGAACTCCGCGCGGATACCGTGCGCCATCAGACGCGCCGCGGTCTTCGGTCCGATCGCCGCGACCTTCGCCGTGCCGAAGCGTCGCGCGTCGCCGCCCGTCGCGTGTAGCCCGTCGAAGCAGGCGTCGACGCCGTTCTGACTCGTGAAGACGACCCACGCGTAGGCGTCGAGATGCGCGAGCGCTTCGCGCGCGGGCGCCGGATCGTCTGGCGGGGCGATCGCGATCGTCGGTGCGATCACGGGTTCCGCACCGCGTTCCCACAGTTTCTCGGCGAACTCGTCGGAGCTCTCGCGCGCGCGCGTCACGAGGACGCGCTTGCCGAACAGCGGGTTCGTGTCGAACCAGCGGATCGTCTCGCGTTCGTTCACGACGTTACCGATCACGACGATCGCGGGCGCCTTGAACCCGGTCCGCGCCACCTCGGCGACGATCGTCTCGAGCGTGCCCACGAGCGTCTCTTGCGTCGGCTTCGTGCCCTCGCGAACGATGCCGACCGGCAGATCGCCCGGCATGCCGTGCTCGATGAGTTTCGCGACGATGCCTGCGAGGCTGCCCATCGCCATCAGGAACACGAGCGTCTGCTGCGGGTTCGCGAGCTTCGCGAAGTCGAGCGACGAATAACCTTTCGTCGGATCTTCATGGCCCGTCGCGATCGTAAACGACGTGTTGTGATCGCGATGCGTGATCGGGATGCCGGCGTACGCGGGTGCCGCGATCGCCGACGTGATGCCCGGAACGATTTCGAACGGCACGCCCGCCGCGCGCAATTCGGCCGCTTCTTCGCCGCCGCGAGCGAAGACGAAAACGTCGCCGCCTTTGAGACGCACGACGCGCTTGCCATCGAGCCCGAGCTCGACGATCAGGGCGGTGATCTCGTCCTGCGTTAGCGTATGCGCGCCGGCTTTCTTGCCGACGTAGATCTTCTCGCAGTCGGGCGGCGCCATTCCGACGATCGCGCTCGACGCGAGATAGTCGTACACGAGCACGTCGCATTGCGCGATCGCGCGCGC
>CAJCIN010000078.1 GCA_903970385.1 Rhodospirillales bacterium
CGGCAGCAAGACGCCGGGGCATCCGGAACTGCATCACACCGCGGGCGTCGAGGTCACGACGGGACCGCTCGGCCAGGGTCTCGGCAACGCCGTCGGGCTCGCGCTCGCCGAAGCGCATCTCGCGGCGACGTACAACCGCGACCAGAAGATCGTCGATCACTACACCTACTGCATCGCGAGCGACGGCGACCTGATGGAAGGCGTGTCGGCGGAGGCATCGTCGCTCGCCGGTCACCTCGGCCTCGGCAAGCTGATCGTCCTGTACGACGACAACAAGATCTCGCTCGCGGCCGCGACCGACATCACCTTCACCGAAGACGTCTGCGCGCGTTACGACGCGTACGGTTGGCATACGCAATCGGTCACCGGCGACGACGGCAACGACGTCGCGGCGATCGACGCCGCGATCAACGCGGCGAAAGGCGATCCGCGTCCGTCGTTCATCGCGGTCCGTACGATCCTCGGCTTCGGCTCGCCGAAAGCCAACACGTTCGGCGCGCACGGCGAGCCGCTCGGCGCGGACAACGTGAAGAAAACCAAACAGGCGTTGGACTGGCCGACCGAGCCGGACTTCTTCGTGCCGGACGACGTGCTCGCGTGGTGGCGCGCCGCCGGCCGACGCGGCAAAGCGGATCACGATGCGTGGGACGAGACGTACGCCGCGTGGACCGCGGCGAATCCCGACCTCGCCGCACAACTCGAGCGCATCCGCGACGAGCGTCTCCCCGCGCAGGTGTCGTGGCCGACGTTCGACGCGGAGAACGGCAGCGTCGCGACGCGCGAGGCGGGCGGGACCGTGATGAACGCGATCGCCAAGGACTTCCCCGAACTCTGCGGCGGGTCGGCCGATCTCGACCCGTCGACGAAGACGTATCTCAAGGGATTCGGCGACATCAAGCCCGGCGATTTCTCGGGACGCAACATCCACTACGGCGTGCGCGAACATGCGATGGGCGCGATGACGAACGGGCTCGCGGTCCACAGCGGCATCGTGCCGTTCACGGCGACCTTCTTCAACTTCGTCGATTACATGAAGCCGGCCGTCCGGCTCGCGGCGATCAACAAGACGCGCACCGTCTTCGTCTATACGCACGACTCGGTGTTCCTCGGCGAGGACGGCCCGACGCACCAGCCGATCGAACAGCTCGCCGGGTTGCGCGCGACGCCGAACCTGACGACGATCCGGCCGGCGGACGCGCTCGAGACGCTCGAGGCGTGGAAGTTCGCGATCGCGCACAAGGGCCCGACGGCGATCGTGCTCTCGCGTCAGAAGGTGCCGTTCCTCGGTGCGCGCGATGCGGCGGTCTCGAAGGGCGCGTACGTGCTCTCCGGCGCTGCGTCACCGGATCTCATCTTGATCGCGACGGGATCCGAAGTTTCGCTCGCGCTCGAAACCGCGAAGATTCTCGACGGCCAAGGGACGCGCACGCGCGTCGTTTCCATGCCGTCCTGGGAGCTCTTCGGTCAGCAGTCCGACGAGTATCGCGAGTCGGTGCTCCCGGAGGCCGTGCGCGCGCGGCTTTCTATCGAAGCGGGAGCGACGCTCGGCTGGCATCGCTGGATCGGCGATCGCGGCATCGCGGTTGGCATCGATCATTTCGGCATGTCGGCTCCGGCCGCGGCCATCGCCAAAGAATACGGCTTCACGCCCGATGCGATCGCGGCGCTCGCATCGGGTTTGCTCGCGAGCGCCTGAAGGAGCACCCCGTGGGAACCCAACTCAAACAACTGGCCGATGCGGGTCAGAGCATCTGGCTCGACAACATCCGCCGCAGCATGTTCGCCTCGGGCGAACTGCACGGACTGATCGCATCGGGTCTACGCGGGATGACGTCGAACCCGACCATCTTCGAGAAGGCGATCGGCAGCGGCAACGATTACGACGCGCAACTCGCGTCGCTGATCGGCTCGGAACACGATCCGAATCACCTGTTCGAAGCGCTCGCGATCGACGACATCCGTCACGCGTGCGACGAGTTCCGGGATCTCTACGAATCGACGAACGGCGGCGACGGCTTCGTGAGCCTCGAGGTGTCGCCGTTACTCGCGAGCGACACGAAGGGCACGGTCGACGCAGCGGCGCGGCTCTGGAAGATGGTCGATCGCCCGAACGTGATGATCAAGATTCCGTCGACGCCCGAGTGCATCTCGGCGGTGACCGACACGATCGCGGCCGGCATCAACGTCAACATCACGCTGATCTTCTCGCTCGAGACGTACGAAGACGTCGCGAACGCATACATCGCGGGTCTCGAACGCCGCGTCGCGGCAGGCGGTTCGATCGAGCGCATCGCGTCGGTCGCGAGCGTGTTCGTCAGTCGCATCGACACGGCGGTCGACAAACTGATCGAGGACAAAGCGAAGGGCCAACCCTCGCTCCGCGCGCTGCTCGGTAAGACCGGCGTCGCGAACATGAAGTTGATCTACGCGCGTTACAAGAAGCTGTTCGAGGGCGAGCGCTTCGAAAAGCTCAAGGCGGCCGGCGGCCGCGTGCAGCGCCCGCTCTGGGCGAGCACCGGCGTGAAGAATCCCGCGTACTCCGATCTGCTCTACGTCGAAACGCTCGTCGGCAAGAACACGGTCAATACGCTCCCGCCGGCGACGCTCGATGCGCTCGTCGATCACGGCACCGTCCGGGCCGATACCGTCGAGAGCGATCTCGGCGAGGCGCACGCGACGGTCGACGCGCTCGCGGCTGCCAACATCTCGATCTTCGACGTCACGCAGAAGCTGCAGGCCGACGGCGTCGCGTCGTTCGCCGACTCCTACAATGCGATGCTCGGCGCGATCGCGAGCAAACAGAAACAGCTCGGCGGCAAGGCGGAGCGCGTCGCGATCTCGCTCGGCAAGGATCTGCCCGGCGCCGATGCCGCGATCGAGCGTCTCGCGAGCGACGATTTCCTGGCCAAGCTCTGGAAGCACGACCCCGAGCCGTGGTCGTCCGACCCCGCGCATACGGACATCATCAAGAACGCGCTCGGCTGGCTCGACTTTCCGAAGACGGTGCACGGCAACGCGGCCGATCTCGCCGCGTTCGCGAACGAGATGCGCAAGATGTACACGCACGCGGTCGTGCTCGGCATGGGCGGCAGCTCGCTCGCGCCGGACGTGCTGCGCGAAACGTTCGGTCACGTGACCGGCTATCCGCAGTTGCACGTGCTCGACTCGAGCGATCCGGTGCAGGTCGCGCGTCTCGAGGCATCGCTCGATCTCGCGCACACGTTGTTCGTCGTCGCGAGCAAGAGCGGCACGACGACGGAGCCCGAGGCCTTCTTCCGCTACTTCTACGAGCGCGTGCAGAAGACGGTTGGCGCCGACAGCGCCGGTCAACAATTCGTCGCGATCACCGATCCAGACACGCAGCTCGGCAAAGAAGCGAAAGAAGCCGGCTTCGTACGGATCTTCGAAAACGATCCGGCCATCGGCGGCCGCTACTCCGCGCTTTCGTACTTCGGCATGGTGCCGGCGGCGCTCGCCGGATACGACGTCGCGACGATCCTCGATCGCGGACTCGGCGAACTCGCCGCGAGCGATCGTTCCACGAAGGTCGCGGATTCGGAAGCCGTCCGATTCGGCGCGACGATCGGCACGCTCGCGAAGAGCGGTCGCGACAAACTCACGATCGTCGCGCACCCCGAAGTCGCCGCGTTCGGCGCGTGGGCGGAGCAGCTCGTCGCGGAATCGACGGGCAAGAGCGGCACGGGCATCGTCCCGATCGAGGGCGAGACGCTCGGCATGCCGTCGGAGTACGGTTCGGATCGCGTTTTCGTCTACGTCGGCGCCGGTCTGCCCGCGGACGAGCATCTGCTCGGCGCGATGGACGGCGGCGCGATCGAGACGCGACTGCACATGCTCGAAGAGGCGGGACACCCCGTTATCCGCCTCGGCATGAACGACCGGCTCGACATCGGCGAGCAGTTCGCGCTCTGGGAAGTCGCCGTCGCGACGGCCGGCGCCGTCCTCGGGATCGACGCGTTCGACCAGCCGAACGTGCAAGAATCCAAGGACAACACGAAACGCCTTCTCGCCGAATACAAGAAAACGGGCAGCTTCCCGGAACCCGAGCCGAAGCAGACGACGGACGTCGCGCGCGTCATCCCGATCTCAGGCTCGAAAGACATCGCGCTCGGCGCCGATCTCTCGTCGGCACTCGGCGCGTTGCTCGCGCAGCGTAAGCGCGGCGATTACGTCGCGTTCACGGCGTACATCGACCGGTCGCCCGATCACGAGCGCCAGTTGCTCGACATCCGCCTGAAGGTACGCGACGCGCTGAAGGTCGCGACGACCGTCGGTTTCGGTCCGCGCTTCCTGCACTCGACGGGCCAACTGCACAAGGGCGGCCCGAACACCGGCATCTTCATCCAGATCACGGCGGACACGAACAAGACCGCGGATCTGCAGATTCCGGGCATGGTGACGTTCGCGACGCTGATCCGCGCGCAAGCGCTCGGCGATTTCGAGTCGCTCGACAAACGCGATCGGCGCGGCCTGCGGCTGCACCTGAGCGGACCGCTCGATCTCGCCCTCGAGGCCGTCTCGTCGGCGATCGACGACGCCGTCTCCGCGCACGCCTGAACCTCACGACGCCCGCTAAAAGGATTCGATGAAACTCGGAATGGTCGGTCTCGGCCGGATGGGCGCGAACATGACCTCGCGCCTGCTCCTCGACAAGCACGAGGTGGTCGCGTTCGATTTCAGCGCCGCTGCCGTCGAACACGCCGCGAGCGAAGGCGCGATCGGCGCGTCGTCGTTAGAAGACCTCGTCGCGAAACTGGCGTCCCCGAAGATCGTCTGGATCATGGTGCCGGCGGGCAAGCCGACCGACGACACGATCACGGCGCTCCTCGAACACATGACGCCGGGCGACGTCATCATCGACGGCGGCAACTCCAACTTTCGTGATTCGCAGGCGCGCTGCAAGAAAGCGAAGGAAGCCGGCGTCGACTTCATCGACGCGGGCACGTCCGGCGGCGTCTGGGGACTCAAGAACGGCTATTGCTTGATGGTCGGCGGCGATGCGGCCGCCGTCAAGAGCGTCGAGCCGATCTTCATTTCCCTCGCACCGAAGGACGGTTACGCGTACGTCGGCGCATCCGGCGCCGGGCACTTCTCGAAGATGGTCCACAACGGCATCGAATACGCGATGCTCGCCGGCTACGGCGAAGGGTTCGAGATCCTCGAGAAATCCGAGTTCGGCTACGATCTCCATCAGCTGGCGGATCTCTGGTTGCACGCGTCCGTCGTCCGGTCGTGGCTGCTCGAGCTCGCCGAGATCGCGTTCCGCGAAGACCCGCAACTCGTCGACGTGCGCGGGTACGTCGACGATTCCGGCGAGGGACGCTGGACCGTTGCGGAAGCCATCGCCGAGAACGTTCCGGCCCCCGTCATCACGATGTCGCTGATCTCGCGCTTCGTTTCGCGTCAACAAGAATCGTTCAGCGCCAAAGTGATCGCGGCGCTGCGAAATCAGTTCGGCGGCCACGAGATCCATCACGAGCCGGAGGCGAAGGTCTAGCGGGCATGGCGATCGACGTCGGTACGCAGCAAAAGAACGGGTCGGCTCCGGCGGCGAACCCGCTGCGCGCCGGTCTCGGTTCGAACCGGATCCCCGACCCGTGCAACATCGTGTTCTTCGGCGCGAGCGGCGATCTCACGAAGCGCATGCTGATACCCGCGATGTACAACCTGCGCCTGGGCGACGTCTTGCCGACGAGCTACGGCATCGTCGGGTTCTCGCGTTCGGAAAAATCGGACGAGCTCTTTCGCGACGAGATGAAGACGGCGATCGACACGTTCTCGCGCAGCGGCGAGGCGCGCGATCCGCTCTGGAGCGACTTCGCCAACCGGCTGACGTACGTCAGCGGATCGTTCGACGACGTCGAAGCGTACCATCGCCTGCGCGAGCGTCTCGATCGCAACGACGAGCAGTTGGGGACCGCCGGCAACCGGCTCTACTATCTCTCGACGCCGCCGAGCGTGTTCGCGACGATCGTCCGGCAGCTCGCGGCCGCGGGACTGGGCCCGCACGACCGCGAGCACGGCTGGTCGCGCATCATCATCGAGAAACCGTTCGGAACGGATCTCGAATCGGCGCGCGCGTTGCAGGCCGACGTCAACAAAGTCTTCGACGAGCGCCGCGTGTATCGCATCGATCACTATCTCGGCAAAGAGCCCGTGCAAGACATCATGGCGTTACGCTTCGCGAACGTCATGTTCGAACCGATCTGGAACCGGCGGTACGTCGATTGCGTGCAGATCACGGCCGCCGAA
>CAJCIN010000079.1 GCA_903970385.1 Rhodospirillales bacterium
GCAGATACGGATCGACCTTTTCCTTGAGGTCGCCCGGGAGGAAGCCGAGCTTTTCACCCGCCTCGACGGCCGGTCGCGAGAGGACGATCTTCGACACCTCGCGCGCGCGCAAGGCGCGGACGGCCATGACCATCGCGAGGAACGTCTTGCCCGTCCCCGCCGGCCCGATGCCGAACGTCAGCGTGTTGGCTTCGACCGCGTCGACGAAGCGGCGCTGCCCCTCGGTTCGCGGGCGGACGTCCTTGCCGCGTTGCGTCGTGAAGAGCGTCTTTGGGTGCGCGCGCGGCGGCTCGGATGCGCCGAGTTCGCGCGCGGCGAGCGCGACGTCGTCGGGCGTCAGTTGCGCGCCGCCGTTCGCCGCGTCGCGCATCCGCCCGAGGATCTCGGTCGCCGAATCGACCGCACGCGGAGCACCCGTCACGCGCAAGCGGTCGCCGTCGAGGTTGACGACGACCGGCACGAGGCCTTCGAGCGCCGTCAAATTTCGATCGAGGTGACCGCAGAAGCTCAGGGGATCCCGCACGCCCGCGAGTTCGAAGACCCGTTCCGTTCGCGCCTCAGGCAGCGGGAGCACTCCGCATCGTCACGCACGCTTCAACAGCGCCGAGCGGCGAAAAGTTCACGTGACGCGCGGCTCGCGCAGCGATACGGGCGGCGCGAGCGCCTCCGAGAGCACGAACGCCGCGAGAAACGCGGGAGCGCTCGAAAACGCGCCGAGCAACGCTTCCGCCGCGACCGGCGCCGCCACGGGCGCGGCCGGGGCGACCCGCCGCGGCGTTACGATTCCCGGCGCCCGCGGCGTTTTCGCTTGCGGTGCGGCGACGACTGCGGCCGGCACGGCCGGCGCGGCGGGAACCGCAGCCTGAGGTCGGGGAGGAACCGGCGCGCTCCCGGGTTGCGCGGCGGCGCGGCGTTTCGCGGCGTTTCGCGCACTTTTCGCGACCTGCTCGACGAGTAACCCGACGATCTCGTCCACGGCTAGATGCCCGGGCTCTTCGGCAACGGCGACGGACCCGCGTTCGGATCGGGCGGCGTGACGCCCGTTCCGATCGCGGAACGCATCTCGGTATCGGCCTTGACGTTGTTGAGGCGGTAGTAATCCATCACGCCGAGATGGCCCTCGCGGAACGCTTCGGCGATCGCCTGCGGGATCTGCGCCTCGGCCTCGACGACCTTGGCCCGCATCGCTTGCGTCTCCGCCTTCTGCTCCTGTTCGGCCGCGAGCGCGCCGTACTGCCGCTCCGCCGCCTTCGCCTGCGCGATGCGACGGTCGGCCTCGGCCTGCGACGTCTGCAGCTCCGCACCGATGTTCTTGCCGACGTCGACGTCGGCGATGTCGATCGATACGATCTCGAACGCCGTCCCCGCGTCGAGGCCCTTCGAGAGCACCGCCTTCGAGATGCGATCCGGGAACTCGAGCACTTCCTTGTGATCGATCGCCGCGCCGACCGCGGAGACGACGCCTTCGCCGACGCGCGCGATGATCGTCGGCTCGCCCGCGCCGCCGACGTACCGGTCGAGATTGGTGCGCACGGTGACGCGCGCTTTGACGTTGAGTTGGATGCCGTTCTGCGCGACGCCCTGAAACGTCGGCGTCTCGATCACCTTGGGCATGACCGATTGCTGCAACGCTTCGACGACGTTGCGCCCGGCGAGATCGATCGCCGATGCGCGCTGCCAGCCGAGCGGGATCTGCGCGCGTTGCGCCGCGATCATCGCGAGCGTGACGGCTTCGACGTTGCCGCCGGCGAGATAGTGCGACTGCATCTGATCGATCGTGAGATCGAGCCCGGCCTTACGCGCGCGCACGAGATTCGTGACGATCACGCCCGGCTGGATGCCGATGAGCCGCATGCGGATCAGCGCCGAGATCGAGAGCGGTACGCCCGCCGCGATCGTGCGTATCCAGAGCGCGAGCGGAAAATAGTACAGAAACAAAAAGAACGCGATGACGACAACGAACGCGATCGCGATTAAGCCGAAGCCTTCCACCCTATCGATCCTCTAACGTGACGGGATGCACGAAGATGCGTGCTCCCTCGACCCGGCTGACGCGCACGGGCGAACCGGCGGCGACGAAGTCGCCTTCCGTCAAGACGTCGACGCGCTTCCCGTCGACGCTCGCGACCCCGGCCGGCCGGAGATACGACGTGGCGAAACCCGAACGCCCGACGAGCGCGCGATGGTCCTCGCTCGCGACGTAGTCGGGGCCTTGCACGCCGCGGAAACCGAGCCGCCGCGCGAACGCATTCTGCGGAAAGAGACGCACGAGCGCGAAGAACGCGACGACGGTCAAGACGATTGCGATCGAGATCGATTGCGCCGCGACGAAGAAGAACGCGGTGCCGAACGCGAGCACGATCGCGGTCGCGAGCGCGACGATCCCGACGGATCCCGCGACGCCGTGCCCCGGAATGACGTGCAGTTCGAGCGCGATGCCGATCACGCCGGCGATCGCGAGCGCGATGACGAGATCGTTCGAGAAGCCAGCATAGAGATGCGTTCCGAAAAACAACGCGAGCGACGTGACGCCGAGGAGGCCCGCGATGCCGTGCAGCGTCTGCATCTCGATCAGTAAGCCGAGGACGCCGAGCGAGAGCAGGATACCGCTCACCTCGGGGCTCGTCGCGAACCGCGCGAGCGACTCGCCGAACGAGTAGTCGACGTGACGCACGGAACCCGCGACCCGCTGGCCGGCGAGCGCGGCGGCGAGCGTCGGCGCGGTCGCATCGCTGATGTGCGCGCGTAGCGCTTCACCCGAGGTGAACGAGAGAATCGCGCCGGCTCGCTTGTAGCCGGGCGCGGCCACGTTCTTGTCGACCATCGCGGCCGCGAGAATCGGATCGCGGTGGTTGCGCGACGCGGTCGATGCGAACTCCGCGCGCAGCGCGGACACGTGCTTCGGGTCGTTCGGAATCGGTTCGGCGGCGCCGATGCTCGCGCCGGGCGCCATGACGATCTTCTCCGCCGACAGCGTGATCAGCGCACCCGCGGAATACGCGCGCTGCGAGACGTACGCGAGGGTCGGCATCTGCGCGGAAAACATCGCGTCGCGGATGTCGAACGCGGCGCCGACGAGGCCGCCCGGCGTGTTGACGTCGAGGACGAGCTCGCGCGCGTGGGTGGCGTTCGCCTCCGCGACCGCGCGCTGCACGAGGTGCGCCATCCCGTCGTCGACCGTCCCCTGGATCGGCACGACGATCACGCCGCCGTCCCGGGTCGCCGGGGCGGCACCGAACGCGACGCCGGCCGCACCGGCGACCGCGAGCGAGACGAAGAGCGCGAGACGCAGCCGAGACCTCATGCGCCTGCATACTCGGCCGTACGAGGCGAAGTTGCGGTTCAGGCTTCGAGCGCTTTGAGTTCTTCGAGCACGACCTGGCGGACGATCCCGCCGTCGGCCTCGCCCTTGAGCGACGGCATGACGGCCTTCATCGCCGATCCCTGATTGCGGCCGGCCGGGTCCATCGCCGAAAGCGTCGACCGCACGAACGGCCGGATGTCCTCGGCACCCTTCTGCGCGGGCAGCAACGCCGCGAGGATTTCGCGCTCCGCGAGCTCCTTCGCCGCGAGTTCCGGCCGGTTGCCTTTCTCGAACTCGACGATCGAATCGGACCGCTGCTTGACGAGCTTGCGGACGACGTCGACTTGGTCGGCGTCTTCGAGCTCGCGCCCGGCTTCGATCTTTTTATACGAGAACGCGGAAAGGGCGGATCGAAGCGTATCGACCCGCACCTGTTCCCGAGCTTTCATCGCGTCCTTGAGTTCGGACGCGATCCGCTCTTTGAGCGACACGAAGCGGCTTAGGCCCGGCGCTTGCGCGCGGCGGCCGACTTCTTCTTCTTGCGCACGCTCGGCTTCTCGTAATGCTCGTGCTTACGAGCTTCGGCGAGAACGCCGGCTTTCTGGGTGGCTTTCTTGAAACGACGCAACGCACTTTCGATCGTCTCTCCCGGTGCAACGCGAACTTCCACAGACAACCCTCCCTTCGAACCGGCACGCTCGCGAGGTGGCGCGCACGGAAAATATCGACGCCCGCGGTAAACCCGAGGACAACTGCTAGAATGTACCATAACGCTTTGGAGGCGTCAATTTGACCGATGATCGCGTCGCCTTTCGCCCGGCGGACGAGTTGCAGCGCTGCGGAGAGACGCTCGCGGCGTACTGGGTGCTCGCCGTACCCCCCGCGCTCGCATCGGTCGCGATCGTCGTCGTCGTCTTCGCCACGCTCGTGACGGTCGTCGGCACCGCCCTCGCCGGCGCGTTCTTCGGCGGCGCCCATCCGACCGCGGGCGCGGGGCTCGGCTTCGGCGTCGGCGCGATCGCCGGCCTCGCCGGGATCGTCCTCGGTTTCGCCGCCCTCAACCTGTCGCAAGCGGTCACGATGCACGCCTCGCAGGACGCGCTCGCCGGCCGGCGGCCCGACCTCGGCGCGAGTTGCCGCGCCGTGTTGCCGCGGCTCGGCGATCTCGGCGTCTCGATGTTCGTCTCGTTCCTGATCGTGCTCGCGGCCCTCGCGCTGTGCATCGTCCTCATCGGCATCCCGCTGCTCGTGCTCGCGATCTACTTCCTGATCTACGTGCAGGCCGCCGTCGTCATCGGCGGCGAGGACGCGTTCGCCGCGATCGCGACGTCGGCGCGCATCGCGCGCACGCGCGTCGGCGACACGGTCGTGCTCGTCATCGGCGTCATCGCCGTCACGCTGCTCGGCAGTTTCGTGAACGGGATCGCCGTCCACATCCCGCTCGTGAACCTCGTCGCCGGTTTTGCGATCGGCGGCCTGACTTCTGCGTTCGTCGCGATGTCGACGGCGCGATTCTACGTCGCGTTGCGCGACGCTCGCTAACGGATGTCGCGCAGGTCCGCTTCGAGCGCGGCGTAACGCGGGTGCAGGCCTTCGCAGAACGCGATGGTGCGTCCGTTCTCGAAATCGCGCGCGTAGAACGACTGCGTGGTGCCGACGACGGTCGTCCGCCGGCAATACGGACGCAGCCGTTCCGGATGGAGCTGAACGCGCAAGATGTTCGCGGGATCCTGACCGCGCGCGCCCCAGTACGCGTATTGGTTGTGACCGCTAAGTGCGGGCGGAAGACCGTAGGGAGCGCCGTAGACGTCGAGCGCGGCCGCCTCGCCGTAGTTGTCGACGAGGATCCCCGTGTTCGCGCGCTCCGCCGGCGGCAGCGCGACGTACGCGGTGCCGATCTGCCGCACGAAATCGTGCCACCCGAGCATGTCGGCGAACGTCGGCGGGATCACGTCGCCGTCGTCGCCGTGCTCTTGCGCCGCGGGAGCGAGATGGATCGCGCGTTGATACGCGACGAGCGTCGCCGGCGGCAAGATCGGTAACGCGAGCGGCGCGAGAACGAACGCCGATGCCGCGGCGACGGCGAGATAGCCGATGCGAACGACACCGTTCCGCACGGCGCGTTCGAGCAAGATGCCGCCGAGCGCGAAGAGCGGCGGGTACGCGGGGGCGAGATAATAATCTTTGCCGTGCTCCGCGACGATCGCGACCGCCGCGAACGCGAACGCGACGGGCAGAAAGCGCACGGCGCGGAGATCGCGTACAACGAACGGCGCCGCGAGACCGGCGAGCCAGATCGGCGCGAACAGCGGATCCAGAAGCAGCACTTGATTCACCGCGTACGCGAGCGGACCGTACGCGATGTCTTTGTCGGCCGCGGCGCGTACGAGTTCTCGGAACGGCAGACCGTGCGTGGCTTGCCAGACGATCGACGGCGCGGCGATGACGGCGGCGAGTCCGAGGCCGAGCCACAGTTCGCGCATGCGCAGGATGCGCCGTTCCGGAAACGGCGCGACGGCCGCGGCGAGGCACAGCAGCCAGAGCGGCAACGTGTACTTCGCCTGCAGCGCGATCCCGGCGGCGATGCCGGCCCAGACGAGCGCGCGCCGGTCGTCGAGTATCGCGGCGCGCGCGACGCCGTATGCGACGACCGTCCACGCGAGCGGTTCGAACGTCGTCGTGTTCAGCGTCGCCGTGACGCCGAGCAAGACGGGCGCGAGGCCGGCGGCGACGGCGGCGATCCACGCGGCGCCGTCGCCGCCGCGCAACAACCGGACGAACGCGACGGCGACCCACACGAGCGCGGCCGCGGCGAACACGGACGGCATGCGGACGATCCACGTCTGATGACCGAGCGCGAACGTCCCCGCGGCGAGAAACGGCACGAGCGGCGGTTGATCCGCATACCCGAACGCCGGGTGCCGACCGCACACGATGAAGTACAGCTCGTCGCGAAAGAGATCGTACCGGTTCGCGAACGCGAGGTGGAACGCGGCGACGAACGCGCTCGAAACGATGGCGACACGATCCCTGATCATCTCGCGATGATAGTCTCGCGATGCCGCGTTTGTTTCGCGTCCCGCGCGGATGCTCGGCCGCTACGTGCCGGTGTCGAACCGTTCGAGAACGCGCGAGGCGCGTAGCGTCGTCCAGCGGCTCGGCTGCCCTTCGTCCGCATCGATCGCGAAATACGATCGTCCCGGGTATCGGCGATCGAGCCGCCAGCGGCCGTCGCCGTCGCGCTTCGAACGCACGAGATCGACGGCCTCCCGCATGCGTGCGTCGGGTTCGGCGCCGGCCGCACGAAGGTAATCGAGACCGCGCAGCACGTCGTAGTGCCAGTACGCCGGGAATGCGAATCGTTCGAACCTTTCGTCACCGGCCTTGCGATCGCGAATCGGTTCTCCCGTCGTCAGCCGGCGAAACAACCGCCGCTCGAGCAGATATTCGTGGCCCCGCAGCCGCGCCGCGCGAACGTCGGAACGCCCCGTGGCGCGTTCGAAGACGAGCAGCCCTTCGAGGACCTCGATCGTCGAATGAAACGAACTTCGGGTCGAGCCGTTCTCCCGTTCGCAGTTCCATCCGCCGTCGCGCATCTGTTCGCCGAGCAAACGATCGACGATGCCGGCCACGTCCTCGCCGAAGTATGCTCCGTTCCCGACGGCGCGGCCGTTGATGCACGCTTCGACCTCACCCGCGAAGTACGGTTCCCCGTCGTGTTCCCACCGGCACCGCTCGCGGATCAGGCGCACGGCGCGACGCGCGCGCGGGTCGCTCGGATCGATGCCGAACTCGCGCAGGAGCGACAAGCTCCACGTCGTCGACGTCCACTCCGGGAAGAGCGTGCCTTTGCGCGCGGGCTCGAGCGATCGCCACCACGTCTCGGCTCGCTCCGATGAAAACGTCGGCACGCCCGAGCGCCACTGACCGTCCTCGCATTGGAGCGCGAGGAGCCGCGTTCCGAAGCCCTCGTCGCCGATGCGCGACCTCTCGCCCGCGATGAGCTCGTCCGTCGCATCCGTGAGATCGCGCATGACCTGCCAGCGGATCGCCGGATCGGAATCGAGGAGCCACGCGAGCGCATCCATCCGGCGATGATGATCGCCCGGCGCCACGTCGTTCCGTGATGCGCGCCACGGCACACTCGCACGCTCCCGGCGGGGACGCACGTCGCGCGAGCATAACCTGACGCGCATGATCCGGGCGCTCGTCTACGCCTCGCTCTTCGCGTCGTTCGCCGTTCTCGCGGGTACGGCCGCGAACGCCGAGCCGCGTCTCGACGTGCCGATCGAGCTCGACTTCTCGCCGCTCGGTCCGAGCGTCGCGGCGGAAGGCTCTTCGGCTCCGGCGGACGTCAGCTTCGGCTCGTATCCGCTCAGCATCTTGGGTATCGAAAACGCGATACGCCGCGCGGACGCGCGCGTGCAAGCGTACGCGCGCGGAGCGGAGCGCGTGGACGTCGGTCCCGTCGCGTACAGCGTCGTCGCGATCCGCGATTGGGAACGCCGCTATCCGCGCGATCCGTGGATCCCGAAAGAACTGCTCTCGCTGTGCCGTTTCTACGAACACGTCGGCACGAGCGACGCGCTCGAGACGGCATCGCACGCCGCCGCCTGGTTGCACCACGATTATCCGCAAAGCCCGTACGCGCGCGAGATTCCGCTCGATCGGCCGTAGCCGCTAGCCCGGGGGCCAGTCGAGATTTCTCCCGGCGAGCACGTGCAGGTGGAGATGGAACACCGTCTGCCCCGCGTCGACGCCCTCGTTGACGACGATGCGATACCCGCTCGGCGATGCGGCCCGCCCCGCGCGCGATGCCGCGGCGAACAGATCGCCGACTTCCTCGGCACGCGCCGCCGCCACGAAGTCGCCGAGATCCGTCGCATGCCGTTTCGGAATGACGAGCAGATGGTGCGGAGCCTGCGGGTTGAGATCGCGGAAGACGAGCACGTCGTCCGTGCGCGCGACCTCTTTCGCCGGAATCTCGCCCGCGAAGATCTTGCAGAAAATGCAATCGCTCATGCTGCGGCCTTCGCGAACGCTCGCGCGGCTACTTGCGGATCGTGAACGTCCACGTCTTCGACGCGGTGTTGCCGGCGGCGTCGGACACGCGCACGAGCACCGTGACCGGTCCGTTCCCGAGCTCGACGCCGGGACTGTACGTCACGAAGCTTCCGACGCGCGTCGACGACGACGTGACGTCGTGGCCGTTGACGACGAGTGCGATGCTCGACGCGTTGATCGCGATCTCGGTCGGCGCGGAGAACGTTGCGAAGATGCTCGGCTGCGGGTTGTTGACGGTCTGGCCGGGCGGCGGCGCGACCTCGCCGATCGCGGGCGGCGTCGTCGCGGCCGACAACGTCGCCGCGGCCTGACTGCGCGGAGCCTTGACGTTCCCGACGGTCAACTCGCCGTACACGGGAACCTGCGTCACGTCGAAACGTTCGGGAATCACGTAGCGGCCGACGTACGTGCCGGCCGCACGCTCGTGCATCGCGACGCCGACGAGATAATCGCCGACGTCGAACGACGCACGGCCGCCGGGCGGTCCGTGCAGCGTGACTTCGAGCGCCTCGCCGGCGCGCAGCGGCCGCGTGGCCGAGATCGAAACGTCGGCGATCGCGACCGGCGCCGCCGATCCCGGCACCGCGGGTGCGGCCGTCTGCGCCGCGAGCGCACGCGAGGCGACGATCTCGCGCAGCTCGCCGCTCTCCGGATTGCTGCGCACCGTCACGTAATCGCCGACGGCCAGATCGGAGAGCTTCGCCGTCGCGCTGTTGAGCGAGACGTCCGTCGCGGCGCCGGGCGTGATGACCCGGCCGTTCGCGAGGACGAGCGCGCTCGGCGAGACGGCGGTGATCGTACCGCTGTTCGATTTGTAGAAGTCGAAGACCGATACGACGCGGCCGTCCCGCGCGACGATCGCGTGCACCGCGTCGCCGACGCGGACGTCCGCGAGCGCGCCGCGCAGCTGCGAGCGGATCGTCACGTCTTCGATCCAGATCTTCGCGTCGGACGTGATCGACACGGTGCGCGACGTGCCGGCGCGGACGACCGTGATCGAGGGCGGGTTCGAATTCGTGTCTTCCGCGGACACGACGCCCTGCACGTCGGTGCCGCCGTCGGCGCGCTGCTGTTCCGCGCGGCTGTTGCGGCCGACGAACGCGGAGACGATCTCGACGCGCGCGCCGCGCTGATCGTACGACGCCTGCGCGCCGAACGCCGCCGTCAACAGTTTGAGCGGCGCGTACGTCTGCCCGTCGATGTCGACGACCGGCGCGTCGAGCCGCACGGGCTTGCCGTCGACCGAGACGACGGACGATCCGACGGTGATCCGCACGTCGCCCGTCGGGAGCCGCGCCGTGATCGTCGCGCCGGTGCGCACGAGCGCGATGCCGATCGCGCCGAACACGTCGCGCAGCGGCAACAGCAACCGTCCGCCGACGACTTGCGGCCCCGTGTCGGCTTGCAGCGGTTCGCCGTTGACGACGATCGCAATCGTGCGGATTGGTTTCTCCGCCGGCGCTTCCTTCGCGGCGGAAGCCGGCGCGATCGCCGCAACGGACGCGACGGCGAACGCGAGCGCGGCGGCGCCCGACCGGATCATCGAACCGAACACTCGAGCAACACCTCTCTGTAGACGTCGGCGGTCCGCTCGGCACAGCGGTCCCAGGTCAACGTTCGTGCGAATCGCCGCGCGTCGTCGTGCACGCCGGGCGACGTGAGCGCGCGCGTCATCTCGATCGCGAGCGATTCCGCGTCGCGCGCGGGAAACGTGCGGACGAACGGCCGCAAGACCGACGGCACGGCGTCCGCGCACGCGATGACGGCGGCTCCGACGGTCGCGGCTTCGAGCATGGGCAACCCGAAGCCCTCGCACAGCGCCGGGTGCACGAGGGCGACCGTCTCGCCGTACAGCGCGGCGAGGCGCGCCGCATCGACGTCGCCGAGAAAGCGGACGTCGCCGCGATCGCGCCGCGGCGGCGCCTGCGCGAGGTCGTTCGGCCCCGTCACGAACAGGTCGGCGGCGAGCGCGGGATCGAGGCGCTCCCACGCGGCGAAGAGCGTCGCGAGATCTTTGTGCGGCCGGTGATTCCCGACGAAGAGAAAGAACGGGCGCGCGGGAGCCTGCGAGCGCTCCGCCGCGCGGAAGCGGTCGTCGGCGCCGAGCGGAACGACCGCGACCTTGCGTGCCGGCACGCCGAGATAGCGCCCGAGATCGTCGACGGTGCGCTCGTCGTCCGTGATGACGCGTCGCGCGCGCGCGCACACCGCGCGCACCATCGTCGCGTAGTACGGGCCGACGCTGCGTTTGAAGAGACGCGGATAACGCAGGTGGATCAGATCGTGCACCGTGATCGCGAAGGGGCCGGGCGCGGCGAGCGGCGCGTACACGGAGAGAAAGTGCGTGAGGCGCGGACGAAGACGCGCGAGCGCGACGGGCAAACCGATCTGTTCCGCGGCGTCGAGCGCGCTCGTCCGCACGAGCGTCGCGAACGACAGATCCGGGGCGACGCGCGGCAGCCGAGCCGCGAGTTCTTCGGCGTAGGCGCGCATGCCGATCGACATGTGCCGCATGCGCGGCAGATCGAGCGCGACGTCGGGCGCGCTCACGTGCGGCGCCAGGCTTTCCACGCGACGGCCGCCGGATACGCGGCCGACGCCGTCGCGACGAACGCTCCGCGCCAGCCGTCGCGCCAGCCGCCCTTCGCGAGCAGATACCACGGCACGCGGAGCGATGCGATCGCGCACGCGCGCACGAGACCCCCGAACGACGTGCGCACGCCGCTCGCTTCGAGCGAGGTGTAGCGCGCGAACTTGCGTCGGTACGAGGCGAGCGTCGGATACGAGTCGTGATCGAGCGAACCGCGCGTTCGCTCGACGCGCCCGGGCACGGTCCACCGCTCGTGCAGCTCGGCGTCGCCGCCGGCGGCCGGTCGCGCGACGAGCGTCGCGCGGCGCGTGCGGAACAGGCGCACCGGCGCGTCGCCGCCCCACGGACCGTGCCGGATCGCGGCGCCGCAGAGATACGTCGTCCGCGGCACGGCGAACGCATCGACGTCCGCAGCGGGCCCGAGCGCGCCGAGTTCGGCCGCGAGCGCGGCGGTCAACGTCTCGTCGGCATCGAGCATGAACGTCCATTCCGTCTCGACGAGGCCGAGCGCGAAACGGCGCGCGCGCACGAACCCGTCCCACGGCCGCACGACGACGCGCGCACCCGCCGCGCGTGCGAGCGTGGCCGTCGCGTCGGCGGATTCCGCGTCCAGGACGACCGTGCGCGCTCCCGCGGGAACGCTCGCGAGCGTACGCCCGATACGCCGAGCCTCGTCCTTCGCGAGCACGACGAACGTAACGTCGGCGAGCGTCAGAACGCGGTGCGTTCAGATCGCGGCGCGAGACGCATCGACACCGTCGCGCACGGGCTGACGTTGATCGACGAGCGCGGCACCGACGAAGTCGCGATAGAGCGGCGAGGGCCGGTTCGGACGCGATTTGAATTCGGGATGCGCTTGCGTGCCGACGAACCACGGGTGGAGCGACGGCGCGAGCTCGACGCACTCGACGAGCGTCGTGCGGTGGGTGACGTGATGGCCGGAGAACACCATGCCGTGCTCCTCGAACAGCGCCTTGTACCGGTTGTTGAACTCGTACCGGTGACGGTGCCGTTCGCTGACGACGAGCTCGCCGTACGCGCGCGCCGCGAGCGTCCCGGCTTCGAGCCGGCACTCGTACGCGCCGAGCCGCATCGTGCCGCCCATCAGTTCGAGATTGCGTTGCTCCGGGAGAAAGTCGATGACGGGATCGGGCGTCGCTTCGTCCACTTCCGACGTCATCGCGTCGGGCAGCCCGCACACGTTGCGCGCGAACTCGACGCACACGAGTTGCATGCCGTAGCAGATGCCGAGCAGCGGGATGCGGCGTTTGCGAGCGTATTCGATCGCGCGCAACTTGCCCTTCACGCCGCGCGAACCGAAGCCCGGCGCGACGAGGATGCCGTCGACGCCCTCGAGCACCGCGGTTCCCGAATCCTCGACCGTCTCGCTGTCGACGCGCTTGATCTCCACGTGCGCGTCGTGGAAGATGCCGGCATGGTACAGGGCCTCGTTGATCGAGATGTACGCGTCCTTGAGCTCGACGTACTTGCCGACGAGCGCGATCTTCACGTGCCGGTGCGGCCGCGCGATGCGCTCGACGATGCCCTCCCACTCCTCGATGTCGAGCGCTTTGGTCTGCAATTTCAAGCGCGCGATCACCGCCTCGGCGAGACCCTCGCGTTCGAGATTGATCGGGACTTTGTAGATGGTCGGCGCGTCGCCGTTCTGGACGACGTTGCGCGGCGGCACGTCGCAGAACAAGCCGATCTTCTCCTTGAGCTCGATCGGGATCGGCGCTTCGGAATTCGTACGGACGACGATCGCGTCCGGCGCGATCCCGATCGCGCGCAGTTCGCGCACCGAGTGTTGCGTCGGCTTCGTCTTCAACTCGCCCGCGGCGCCGAGATGCGGCATCAGCGTCAGGTGGACGAACATCACGTTTTCTTCGCCGACGTCGTAGCGAACCTGACGGATCGCCTCGAGGAACGGCAGGCTCTCGATGTCGCCGACCGTTCCGCCGACCTCGACGATGCAGATGTCTGCGCCGCTCTTCTCCGCGACGCGCGTGATCGACGCCTTGATCTCGTTCGTGATGTGCGGGATCACTTGGACCGTCGCGCCGAGATAATCGCCGCGCCGTTCCTTGTCGATCACCGAGGCGTAGATCTGGCCCGTCGTCACGTTGTTCACGCGCGTCAGCGACTCGTCGATGAACCGCTCGTAGTGACCGAGATCGAGATCCGTCTCCGCGCCGTCTTCGGTGACGAACACCTCACCGTGCTGGTACGGGTTCATCGTCCCGGCATCGACGTTGATGTACGGATCGAGCTTCTGGATCGACACCGATAAGCCGCGACTCTTCAGGAGCCGTCCGAGCGACGCGGCCGTGATGCCCTTACCGAGCGAGCTAACGACGCCACCCGTGAAGAAGATATACTTCGCCACTATGGGACGACGTCGTTCTCGCTCGGCGCTCGTCGCTCCCGCCGGACCACGACGAGGCGCTCGAGCCCGGCGAGATCGCGAACCGTTTCCACGCGCGCGTCCGCGAACGCTCCGGCGGCGAGATCGGCGAGCGCTCGCGCGGTGTCGGGCCCCCCCTCCATGACGAGCGTGCCGTCGTCGCCGCGCGCGACGGCATCGCGCACGAGCGCGCGGTATGCATCGAGACCGTCGGCGCCGCCGTCGAGCGCGAGACGCGGTTCGAACGACGTCGGGTCGGGAGCGCGCGCGAGATCGTTCGTGCGGACGTACGGCAGGTTCGCGACGATGCATGCGAAGCGCGCGGCGGGCGGCGCCGCGGCGAGCCCGTCGCCGAGGACGAACCGCACGCGCGCTTCGGCGCCGAGCGCGCGCGCGTTGCGTCGCGCGATCGCGAGCGCGGCAGGCGAGACGTCGATCGCCGTCACGGTCGCGTCCGGCCGCTCGAGCGCGAGCGTGAGCGCGATCGCACCGCTTCCCGTACCGACGTCGCAGTAGTGCGGCGCCGCGACGGCCGCGGTCGCCGCGAGCGCGAGCGCGACGGCGTCTTCCGTTTCGGGCCGCGGCACGAGCACGGAAGCGTCGACGGCGAACGTGCGCCCGAAGAAACCCGCGACCCCCGTGATGTACGGCACCGGTTCGCCGCGCGCGCGTCGTGCTATCGCCGCTTCGAAGCGCGCGCGTTCGACGCCCGAAAGCGGCGCGTCGCCGTGCGCGAGGAGCCATGCCGCGTCGCGGCCGAGTACGAATGCGAGCAAGGACGTCGCATCGTAGCGCGCGCCGTCGCGCGGCCGCAAGCGCGCGACCGCGGCGGCGAGCGCCGCGTCGACCGCGAGCGGCGGCGCGTTACGCGTCGGCAGCCGGCTCGTCCGCGAGCGATGCGAGCACCGCGGGATGTTCCTCGTACGCGAGGCCGTCGAACGCCCACGCGCACGACCAGCCCGCCGCGCCGTGCAGCTCCGCCGCGCCGCGATCGGATTCGTCGTCGTACGCGAGCGCGAACCGCTCGAGCGCGGCCGACTCCGGAAACGCTCCCGAGGAATTGTCGAGGCGCACGTCTCCGGCGCCGAAAAACGTGGCCGTCCCGAGATGCGTGGTGCGATCGCCCGCGCGAAGCGCGCCGTAGAGACGCAGCGTCAGACGGCGCGCCTGCAATTCGATCTCGAACGACGCGACGAACGCGTGCGCGAACGTTCGCGAACGGACGAGATCGAGCGCCTCCGCGTCGCGGATGCCGAGGCTCACGCGGCCGTCGTCTCTCCGGCGAGCAGCCGCGATTTCTCGTCCTGTTGCAAGCGCCCGACGATGCGTCCGAGACCGCCGTCCATCACGTCCTTCACGTTGCCGAAATTCTCGTTGATGCGATGATCCGTGATCCGGTCTTGCGGGAAATTGTACGTACGGATCTTCTCGCTGCGGTCGCCCGTGCCGACCTGACTGCGGCGCAGGCTCCCGACGGCTTCCTCGGCATCGCGACGCTTGCGATCGGCGAGCGTGCTCCGCAACATCGTCATCGCGCGTTCGCGATTCTGCAACTGCGAACGCTCCTCGCTGCACGACACGATGATGCCGGACGGCACGTGCGTGATGCGGATCGCCGACTCGGTCTTGTTGACGTGCTGACCGCCGGCGCCGGACGCTTTGAACGTGTCGATCTGGAGATCTTTCGGATTGATCTGCAGATCGGAATCGTCTTCCTCGACCTCGGGCAGCACCGCGACGGTCGCCGTGCTCGTGTGCACGCGGCCCTGCGATTCGGTGAGCGGGACGCGCTGCACGCGGTGCACGCCGCTCTCGTATTTGAGAAACCGGTACGGCTCGCCGCTGCGTATGCCGAGCACGATTTCCTTGACGCCGCCGGCCTCGTTCTCGCTCTGCGAGAGGATCTCGGTCTTCATGTGCAGGCCTTCGGCGTAGCGCGCGTACATGCGCGCGAGTTCCGCGGCGAAGAGCCCGGCCTCGTCGCCACCCGCGCCGGCGCGGATCTCGACGAAGACGTCCTTGGTGTCGTTCGGATCGCGCGGCAACATCAATTCGGTCAGCTCCGCCTCAAGCTCGCGTTTGCGTTCGCGCAGCGCGCGCGACTCTTCTTCCGCGAGCTCGTGCATCTCGGGATCGCTCTTGTCGGCGAGCAACTCTTCGTTGCCGGCGAGCTCCGCCAAGACTTTGCGATAGGCGCGATAGGCCGCGACC
>CAJCIN010000080.1 GCA_903970385.1 Rhodospirillales bacterium
TCCATCCGAGCCCCTCGTGCGAGCCGTGAAGATACTGGCCGAGCTCGATCGCGGCGCTGTATGCCGCAACGGCGATCGCGCACGTCGCCGCGACGTTCGCGCGGCTTCCGCGTTCCGCGAGCGCCCGCCGTAAGAGGTACCCGACGAGCGAAAATGCGGCGACGCTGTAGCATTTTCGGAGCAGGACGTGCCACGACAGGGCGACGGGCGACGTCAACTCGTACACGGCGTGGCTGATCGCGGCGGCAAAGAAGATCGCGGCAACGACGGCCGTTGCGATCGTCCAGCCCCAAGAACGCATGCGCGCGTGTTGCGGCCAAAGGGGAGCGATTTCCCGCGGCGTACAACGCGGCGAATGCATGTCTTGATCCAGCAGCTCGTCAACGGCTTATCGCTCGGCGGCATTTACGCGCTCATCGCGCTCGGGTACACGATGGTGTACGGCATCATCGAGTTGATCAACTTCGCGCACGGCGACGTGTACACGTTCGGCACGTTCACGTCGCTTGCGGTCCTGACGGGCCTCGGCGTTTCGGGCGAGGTCCACGGGCCGCTGCTCGTCGGCATCGTGCTGCTCACGATTGCGGCGGCGATGCTTACCTGCGGCGCGCTCGGCGTGCTGATCGAGTTGCTCGCCTACCGGCGCCTGCGTAACGCGCCGCGGCTCGCGCCGCTGATCACCGCGATCGGCGTGTCGTTCATCCTCGAGAACGTGATGCAACTCTGGCACGGACCCTCGCCGATCCCGTTCCCGCAATTCGTTCCGAATCCGAGCACGACGTTCGGGCTCGTCACGATCTCGGCGAAACAGGTGCTCGTGATCGTTCTCGCCCTCGCGATGATGGTCGCGCTGCAGCTGTTCATCTACAACACGAAGATCGGGAAGGCGATGCGCGCGACCGCGCAAGACCGCGATGCCGCGCAGCTGATGGGCATCAACGTGAACACGACGATCCTCGTGACGTTCCTCGTGGGCAGCGCGCTCGCGGGCGTCGCGGGATTCGTGAGCGGCGTGTACTACGGCACCACGTGGTTCTTCAACGGGTTCGAAGCCGGGCTCAAAGCGTTCACCGCCGCCGTGCTCGGCGGCATCGGCAACATCCTCGGGGCGATGCTCGGCGGGTTTCTGATCGGATTGATCGAGGCGATGGCCACGCAGTACGTGCCGCAGGGCGCGCAGTGGTCGAACGTCGTCGTGTTCTCGGTGCTCGTGCTCGTGTTGATCTTTCGGCCGTCCGGGCTCCTCGGGGAATCGCTCCCCGAAAAGGTCTGATGCGCCGCCCGCAGCCGAAGCAGCTGTGGCTCGCGGCGCTCGGCATCGTTCTCGTCGCGTATCCGTACGTCGATCGCAACAACGCCCACGTCGATTTCCTCGCGAACGCGGGCGCGTTCATCCTGCTCGCGCTCGGCCTCAACATCGTCGTCGGCTTCGCGGGGCTGCTCGATCTCGGCTACGCCGCGTTCTTCGCGATCGGGTCGTACAGCTATGCGATGCTCGCGAGCCCGCAGTTCGGCATCCACATCCCGTTTTGGATCATGCTGCTCGTGGCGCCGGCGATCGCGGCCGTCTTCGGCATCCTGCTCGGCGCGCCGACGCTGCGGTTGCGCGGCGACTATCTCGCGATCGTGACCCTCGGCTTCGGCGAGATCGTGCCGCAGACGTTCTTGAACCTCTCGCAGTACACGAACGGTCCGAACGGCATCATCTCGCTCGATCAACCGTCGCTCTTCGGGCACACGTTCGGCTTTTCGAGCGCGGTGCCGTACTACTACGTGCTGCTCGCGTTGATCGTGATCGGCGTGCTCGTCGCGCGGAATCTGCGCGACAGCCGGCTCGGCCGCACGTGGATGGCGATTCGCGAGGACGAACTCGCCGCCCGGCACATGGGCATCGATACGACGGTCGCGAAGCTTTCCGCCTTCGCGCTCGGCGCCTCGTTCAGCGGACTCGCCGGCGTCGCGTACGCCGCGAAACTGAGCCTCGTGTCGCCCGATCAGTTTCAGTTCAACGTCAGCGTGCTCGTGCTCTCGATGCTCGTGCTCGGCGGCATGGGCAGCATCGCGGGCGCGATCGTCGGCAGTTTCGTGTTGTCGTTCGTCAACAGTTTTCTCTTGCCGCAGTCGACGGCGCTCGCGCACGCCGCGGGCCTCTCGGGGCTCGACTTCACGAACTATCGCTACATGATCTACGGCGTCATCCTCGTCGTGATGATGCTGTTCCGGCCGGAAGGCCTCATTCCGAGCCGCCAGCGGAAAGCCGAGTTGCGCGACGCGCTCGCGGACCCCGTTCTGCTCGCGCACGAGCAAGCCGAGTACGAAGGCTCGGCGGCGGCGAGCTGATGGCGGGCGCGTTCTTCGAGCTTCGCAACGTCCGGCGAACGTTCGGCGGCCTCGTCGCGGTGAACGATCTCTCGTTCGAGATCGCGGCGGGCAGCATCGTCTCGATGATCGGGCCGAACGGCGCCGGCAAATCGACGGTGTTCAATCTGATCACGGGCATCTACCGGCCGACGTCGGGGTCGATCGTACTCGACGGCCGGTCGCTCGAAGGCGTTCGCACGGATCGCGTCACGAAGCTCGGCATCGCCCGCACGTTTCAGAACATCCGCCTCTTCGCGTTCATGTCCGCGCTCGACAACGTCATGACGGGACGCCACGCGCGCATGCACGCGAACGTCTTCGACTCGATCGTGCACACGCCGCGTCAACGCGCGGAAGAACGCGCGATCCGCGATCGCTCGCGCGAGCTCTTGCGTTTCGTCGATCTCGAGCGCAACGCGGGCGACGACGCGCGCAATCTCCCGTACGGCAGCCAACGGCGGCTCGAGATCGCGCGCGCGCTCGCGTCCGACCCGAAGATCTTGTTGCTCGACGAACCCGCGGCCGGCATGAATCAGAGCGAGAAGGCCGGCCTCGTGGCGCTGATCGAGCGCATCCGCGATACCGGCGTCACCGTGTTCTTGATCGAACACGACATGAGTCTCGTGATGCGCGTTAGCGAGCGGATCGCG
>CAJCIN010000081.1 GCA_903970385.1 Rhodospirillales bacterium
TTGGCGTGCCGGCGTCGTGCGCCTTGAGGATCGCGACGATCTGGGTCTCGGTGAAGCGGGACTTCCGCATGTGGTCTCCTTCGCGGCCCAACGGCCGGATTCCACATTAACCGCCTGAGTGAATTATAGGGGCTGGATCACTTCATATCGTCGGTCAGGGTGAGGTCATTCTCATACTGCTTCAACGAAAATAGCGTCTGCGCGACCACTCCGGCAGCGAACGCAAAGGCTGATCCCTGGCACGTTTCGTTGCGATCGGCGACGAATAACGCCTCGTCGGCGACGAGAAGGCGCGCATTCTCCGCAATGACGCTCACTTTCGTCATCTGCGCGGGTGTGGACCCACTTCGGCCCGCACATGCACGAGTTGGTACAGCCAGCGACGCTAGGAAATACTTCTGAAGCACGCTCTCCTGTTTCTGCAGGTCGTCTTCAGAGACCAGACTGACCGACTGCGCATTCGCGAGTAGCGGTTGAAGCGTGGATATGTAGTCGTCAACGCACGTTGCGTCGGCGGCCGCCGGCAGACCGAACAAAACCAGTGTGGCAAATACGAGCGACATCAAAGTAGCGCGCTCCGTTAGCCAAGCGAGCCCCGTGGTTTCCATCGCCTACACGCTCCTCGGATTACTCTTAAAAAACGGCTCCGCGGATTACTCGAGGCGAATGGTCTTAAACAAAAAGACCTCGTTCCAGACGTCGGTTCGAAGGGCGTCGTCTCCGAGATTCTCGCCGGCAAGCGTTCGATTAGCAAGCAGCAAGCCAAGAAACTGTCTAAACGTTTTGGAGTTTCGCCGGCGATCTTTCTTTAAATCACCGACACGATCGCACGCCGCTTGATCGCGACGTGGTTACGCGAGAAGAGTCGCTCCGAAGTCGTAGGGGTGCAGTTCGGCGCGGTTCGAGCGCACGTACTGCAGGACGACGCTTCGTGATTCGGCGCCACGCTTACCGTCGTCATCCGCAATTGATCGCTCGCCGAGCAGGGTGGGCGACGCCGCGCGGACGATGGCGAAGATCTGACGCCAGCGTTTCTTGACGCCTTGCAGCGTGATCCCGACCTCGTCTGCGATCTCATCGTCGGAGAGCCCATCCATGGCGAATTTCAAAACCTCACGGCTTCGCGCGTCGAAGCCGATTTTAGGAGCTTCGACTTTCGTAAAAAGTTGCGTTGCAAGAAAGTTCTCACCGGCGTAACTATCGCGATGAGCGGTGATCAGCATCGACTCTCTCGCGAGTCGTATCTCTTCGCTCCGAACTTCCGACACACCGAGAGCCTTCGGCGTAAGCGGAGGTTCGCCGAAAAGTTGGTGTGCGAAGCTCCGAAATCGTATGCCGAGGTGAACGTCCATGAATCCCTCGGTGAGCTTCATCGAAGCGAGCTCGCGCGTTTCGACGTCGGTGGGTTTCCAGCCGGCCGCAATAACCACGCAATTTACGCCCGGACCGGCATTCGCGCGCGCGATGTCTCGCTCCGAGAGAAACGCGGAGCGACCGTCGCGCCAGCGATCGAAGAGGTCTCGCGAGATCGACGAGCGCTGGAAGCGCTGATAGCCGTCGGCCAATTCGTCGTCGACGAACCCTGCGATTCCGAATGCTACCGGAGAAGAAAAACGTTCGTCGGTGACGACCGAAGAGTACGCCGTGCCGGCTCGCAGCAACTCGAGACACAGACGCTCGACTTCGCGCAATTCCTCGTCGGCGTAGAGAAATCGCTCGTCGATGAGAGCGACGCACGCGGCAATATCCGCGCACCTCGTCCGACGGAACTGCATGATGCGAGAATACGCGGGGTACTCTTTTAGAGCCTTGCCGCTGGAAAGACGCGCACCTTAGAGTTAACCAGGCCCGGAGACGCGATGGAGACGCGAGACTTTCTCCGATAGGCACGTTCGCACTACGCTTCGCCCGCCATGCGAGTAGTTGGAGGCCGTTTTGTCTCTCATGTCTTCACCGCCCCGGTGGGCCTATGCCTTAGCGTTTCTCGCGGCATCGTGCGCCGCGGGTTGCGGAGGAGGATCGGTCGTCTTGCCGCGCCGCACCGGAACCGTGGTACCGACCCCGACCCCAAGCGCCACGCCGACGCTCGCGCCAAATTCCGTCTCCGCGACGCTCAACCCGATCGCGGCAACGACGATCACCGTTGCGCCGCTCAACGGCATCACCGGAACCATGACCTTCGCAGCTCCGAGCGCCGTGCCGACGGGCGCGGTCCTCACGATGACGATCACGACGTCATCGAACCTCGGCGGGACCTCGCCGTATGCCATGCAGCATCGCGACGCGGCCGGCGGTATCTTCCCGCTAAACTTTTACGGCTTCGTCTATACGTGCACCATCAACAACTATGCCGCGGGCGCGGCGTGCCCGCCCGTTCCGTTTCCACCCGCGTTGCTCCTCACGGGCTTTACGTCGGCCGAGGTTCCCGCCGGCGACAACTTGTATGCTGCGGCCTACGGCCCGGCGTCGACGACGACGCCATTCCTCACCGAACAGCTCGCGCTTTCGGGCGCCGCCGCCTCGGGCACGCCTCCGATCGATCAGCGCATTTCGATGACGAGCGGCGACTTCTATGGATTCTCGCTGTACGCAGAGCCCGGCGCCGCCACACCGACGGCGACCCCGACGACCTCCCCGACACCGCTGCCGTCGTCCGCATCGTCCGCAACGCCATCTCCCGTGCCGACCGGTGCGACGACCGGTGCCGGAATCGACGATCCGATCGGGCTCGCCGTCAACGCGAGCAACGATCTCTTCGTCGCAAACAACATAACGAATGAAGTGCTCGCGTTCACCTCGAGCGGCGTACCGATCCCGGGCGACGACGTCGCCGCGAATTTGAACTATCCGAGCGCCATTACGGTGGATCCGAGCGGAAATCTCTGGGTCGTCAATATCGGCGATAGCACTATTACGGAATACAATATCGCAACGGACGCGGAAGATTCCTATGACACGCTCAACTCGTCGAACGGGATCGGCGTGCCGACCGGCATCGCCGTCGACGCAAACGGATATATCTTCGTGTCGCAGGGCTATCCGTCAGCAGGCGTCGCGATCTTCAAACTCACGACGCCCGGTTCGCCTCCGACGCCCGTCGCCACGATCGCGACCGACGCGAGTGGAAACGCCCTCAATCCGAGTTGCATGGCCCTCGCTACCGTCGACGGCCAAGAATTCATCCTTCTCGGGAACTCCACCGCAACGCCCAATAACATCCGCGCCTATTCTGCCGCGCAAATGATCGCCGGCATCAACCCGACGGTCGAGTACACGCTGACGACCGGGATCTCGGGCCCGGTGGCAATTGCGGTGTCGCCAACCAACTCCGCCGTCTATGTGGCGAATTACATTGCGAACAGCGTCACGATCTACACGCAATCGGGTGCCGGCGTCGCACAGTCGGGCACGATTAGCGGGCCCATCAACCAGCCGCACGGCCTCGCCGTAAACTCGAGCGGCGATGTCTACGTGAGCAACGACGGCACTCTTAACGATGTCGTGGAATTCGGACCGAACGGCGGCTCTCCGATCTACACGATCTCCGGTCGCCACCGCGTGACGCGCTAAGACATGCGACGACGGGGCTCACCCTTAAAAGGGCGGTACCGGCGCTGCGTCAAGTGGGATGCCTCGGCCGCGGAGAGCGGCCCATCGCGGACATTTCGGGGGCGAGTCGCGCTTTCTGACGATGCCTACGTACGGCGGCCGCTTCGGCATGACGCTCGGCCAGTGATGCGGAGACCACGCAACGGTTGTCTGCTCTGGTATGGACGAGGTGTTTCTCAATCGAGCAGCGGTCCCGCCGCCGCAACGCTCTTGGCAACAAAGAACGGTCTGGACAGCCGTAGAAATGGCCGCTATCGGCTTCTCCGCAGTCGCGCCCTGTAAGATGACGTCGACGATCACGCTCGAATACGTGTAGCTACGTCGCGAGCGGTCTGCATTGCGCGGCGGCTGATCGGTTCGAAACGGCGCTGCAAAAGAGAGAGGACCGGTTTCGACCGATCCTCTCTCTGAAAGCTTAGGGAATGGTGATCTTCAGGCTCGTTGGGGGACTAGTTCGCCGGCGCAGCCGCCGCCGATTGCACGTGACAGATGCGTACTCACGAATGCGTTCAAGCTAATGCCTTTGTGGTCGGCGTACCGTGCAAGATCACGGTGAAGCGACTTGGCGCGCGGATCAGCTCTTGCCGTGCATCGCGCGCAGCTCCTCGAGCTTCGGCGCGTGCGACCGCGAGCGCGTCGACGCGCGCGTTCGCGCGACGTCGCTTCCCGTCGACGCTGCCGAGCGAGATGCGCACTTCGTAGCGCCCGTACACGTCCGGTCCGTTGATCGATCCGGCGCCCCACGGCATCTTTTTCACGCGCCCGTTTTGCGCCCGTCTTCCGCCCGAACCTGCGGGATTTGCTGATTCTGCGGGATTGCGCCCAACGCGTTTCGATTGGCCGACGGATCCTCGGAAAGCCTGAAGGCAGAAGAAAAGCCCGTCGTTGCGGGCCTCTCAAAATGGCTCCCGAA
>CAJCIN010000082.1 GCA_903970385.1 Rhodospirillales bacterium
GTTTTGCATATGTTAGGAGCCGCCCCTCGCCGAGTACGGCGATGCGATCGGCCGCAGCCGCGGCTTCGTTGAGATCGTGCAACACGACGATCGCGCTGCGTTGCCCCGATGCGATGCCGCGAATCGCGCAGAGCGTCTCGAGCGCGTAACGCGGATCGAGATGCGACGTCGGTTCGTCGAGCAGCACGAGCCGCGAGCGCTGCGCGAGCGCGAGGGCGAGCCACGCGCGCTGACGTTCGCCCGACGAGAGCGTCTCGAACGCGCGCTCGGCGTACGCGCCGAGGCCCGTTTCTTCGAGCGCCGCGTCGGTGGCGGCGCGGTCCGCGTCGTCCTGCGACCAATCCCAGGACGCGCGGAACGCGTAGCGGCCGGTCGCGACGACGTCGCGCACCGTCGTGCCGTACGGCATCTCGACGTCGCTGCCGATCAGCGCGACGGCGCGCGCGCGTTCGCGCGCGCCGAGCGATTCGATCGCCACGCCGTCGAGATCGATCGTTCCGGCCGCGTGCTTCGCGAGCCCCGCGATCGCACGCAGCAGCGTCGTCTTTCCGGCGCCGTTGGGACCGACGAGCGCGACGAGTTCGCCCGGCGCGGCGGAGAACGTGATGCTCTCGAGCAGCGTTCGTCCGCCGGCCGCGACGCGGACGTCGCGAAGGTTCAGGTGCCCCACAGGCGCCCGCGCGGACGGAGATAGAGGTACAGGAACGCCGGAACGCCGGCGAGCGCGAGCAGCACGCCGAGCGGGATTTCGAGCGGCGGCGCGACGGAACGCGCGAGCGCGTCGGCGAGCGGAACGAGCGTCGCACCGAGCATCGCGCACGCCACGAGCGACCGGCGCGCGTCGGTGCCCGCGATGCGGCGCGCCATGTGCGGCACGATGAGGCCGACGAATCCGACGATACCGGAAAGCGTCACCGCCGCCGCTGCGAGGAGCGTCGATGCCGCGAGCACGAGCCACTGCGTGCGCGCGACGTCGACGCCGACGGTCTGCGCGACGTTGCTGCCGAGACGCATCGCGTTGAGCGCCGGTACCGCGGCGATCGCGAGCACGAAACCGATCGCGACGTAGGGCAACGTGATCGCGAGTTCGTGCCAGCCGCGGCCCGCGAGCGACCCCGCGAGCCACGCGAGGATCGCGTCGCCGTTGCCGCGCCCGAGCCCGAGCAGCGCGATCGTCACGATCGCGGAGAAGAGCGCGGACAGCGAGACGCCGGCGAGGATCAACCGTTCGACGTCGATGCCGTTGCCGCGCCGAGCGAGCGTCGCGACGACGAGCGCGCTCGCGAGGCCGGCCACGAATCCGAGCGGCGTCACGTAGGCGACGCCGACACCCGTCGCCACCGCGATCGCGACGGCCGCGGCCGCGCCCGCGCTCACGCCCGTGAGGAACGGATCGACGAGCGGGTTCCGCAGCAGGCCTTGCAGCACGAAACCGGCGACCGCGAGGCTCGCGCCGACGACGGCGGCGATCGCGATGCGCGGCAGGCGCAGCGTCCACACGATCGCGGTCGCATCGGTACCGGCGTGCGGATGGAGCAGCGCGTCGAAAACGTCGTGCGGTGAGAGCGCGGTGCCGCCCACGAAGAGCCCGATGAGGATCGCCGCGAGCATCGCCGCCGTAAGCGCGGCGTAGGTGAACACGGCTCGCGCTTATGGGGCGGAGGCGCACGTCCCTGGCAGCGCGTAGCTCGCGCGATGCCGCTCACGTTCGTCACGGGGCCCGTCCGCTCGGGGAAGAGCCGCTTCGCCGAACGCCTCGCGATCGAGCACGGCGGGAGCGTCACGTACGTCGCGACGGCGCGGATTGATCCGGCCGACGGCGAGTGGGTCGCGCGCATCGCGCATCACGCGGCGCGCCGCCCGCCGCACTGGCGCACGATCGAAACCGCGGCGCCGGGTGCGCGCTCGCTGTTCGAGATCGCGACGGATGCCGCCGCAGGGACGGTTCTGCTCGTCGATTCGCTCGGAACGTGGCTCGCCGATGCGATGTCGCGGGCGTTCGAGACGGGCGGCGAGGCTGCGGCGCTCGATGCGGCCGCGCTCGAAGCGGAGTTCGCGCGCACGGCGGACGCGCTCGCGGGGGCGCGCGCGCACGCGATCGTCGTCGGCGAGGAGACCGGCTGGGGCGTCGTGCCGGAATACGCGTCCGGACGCGTGTTCCGCGACGTGCTCGGGCGCGTGCAGCAGACGCTCGCCGCGCGTGCCGATCGCGCGTACCTCGTCGTCTCGGGTTTCGCGATCGACCTCTCCGTCGCGGGACGGCGCGTCTAGCGCCGGGAACCGCCCCCTCATGCCGTTCCGCTTCCCGCACGCGACGTGCGCCGGGCTCTTCGCGCTCGCAGCGCTCGTCTTCGGCGTGCCGCCGGCGGCGTACGCGGCGCCGCCGCTCCGCATCGTCTCGCTCATGCCGTCGCTCACCGAAGATCTCTTCGCGATCGGCGCGGGTCCCGACGTCGTCGGCGTCTCGGCATATACCGACTATCCCGCCGCGGCCGCGAAGCTGCCGGTCGTCGCGTCGTTCACGTCGCTCGATGCGGAGCGCGTGGTGAAGATGCATCCGGACATCGTGCTCGGCATCCCGGCGCAATCGCATCTCGTCGCGGACCTCGTGCGCGCGGGCGTGCGCGTCGAGCTGATCGACGACGAGAGTTACGATCAGATCTTCACGTCGCTCGCGCGGGTCGGCACGCTGACGGGTCACGAGCGCGAGGCGAGGGCTCTCGCGGCGCGGTTACGCGCGCGCACGGCCGCACTCACGCGGCGGCTCCCCGCGGATCGTCCGAGCACGTTCGTCGTCCTCGAAACGAATCCGATCGTCACGACGGGCGACGGATCGTACATCGCGCGATTGATCTCGCTCGCGGGCGGCGTCAACGCGGCGGGCAATCTGTCCGAGGCGTATCCGCGCTATAGCGCGGAAGCGCTGCTCGCGCGCGCACCCGACGCGATTGTCGCCGACCGGTTGTGCGGCTTGCAGAACGTGCTCGGGACGCCGCCGTGGAACGCGCTCGGCGCCGTGCGCGACGGTCGCGTCTACATCCTCGGCGACGCGGACATTCTCGAACGTCCCGGACCGCGGTACAACGAAGGCCTCGCGTGGCTCATCGCACGATTGCACGGCCATGCCCAAGGGCGCTAACGCGTCGCCGGCGCCGCCGCAGGAACGCGCGCTCGTCGTCGCCGTCGATCTGCGCGATCCGAAGCGACCGCTCGAGCCGGAGCTCGCCGAATTCGAAGCGCTGATCGTCGCGGCGGGCGCGACGCTCGCGGGACGCGTCGTGCAGCGGCTCGATCACGTCGATGCGGCGACGCTCGTCGGCAGCGGCAAGGCGCACGAGATCGCGGAGATCGCCGAGACGAACGGCGCGACGAAGGTCTTCGTCTTCAACGATCTGCGGCCGCGCCAGCGCACGAATCTCGCGAAGATCGTCCCGCTGCCGATCGTCGATCGCACGATGGTGATCCTCGACATCTTCGCGCAGCGCGCGCGCAGCCGCGAAGGCAAGTTGCAGGTCGAGCTCGCGCAGTTGCGTTTCCGGCAGGCGAACCTGATCGGCGACGGCGCCGCGCTCTCGCGCCTCGGCGGCGGCGTCGGGACGCGCGGCCCCGGCGAAACGAAGCTCGAGGTCGATCGTCGCCGCATCCAAGATCGCGTGTCGCTGTTGCGCGGCCAGCTCGACGACGTGCGCCGCTCGCGCGCGACGCGGCGCGCGCCGCAGTCCGACACGACGCCGCTCGTCGCGCTCGTCGGCTACACGAACGTCGGCAAGTCGTCGTTGCTCAACCGTCTCGCGCACGCGACGAAAGACGGCGCGTTCGTCGCGGATCAACCGTTCGCGACGCTCGATCCGACGCTCCGCCGCGTCTACCTCGCGCCCGACGTCTTCGTGCGCTTGGCGGACACCGTCGGCTTCATCACGGAGCTGCCGAAGGAACTCGTCGCCGCGTTCCGCGCGACGCTCGAAGAGCTCTCCGGCGCGGACGTGCTCGTGCACGTGCTCGACGCGTCGAATCCGGATTGGCCGCGCCAGCGCGAGAGCGTCGAGGAGATCCTGCGCGAGCTCGAGCTCGACGGCAAGCCGACGATCCTCGCGTTCAACAAGGTCGACGCGCGCGACGCGAACGGGCCCGCGTTACCGGCCGACGGCATCCCGATCAGCGTGCGCACGGGCGAGGGCCTCGACCGTCTACGCGAGGCGATCGTCGCGCGGCTCGAAACGGTACGCGCCGCGACGTGAGGTTCGCGTTTGCGGGCGTGCTCGCGTGCGGCGTGCTCGCTTCGGGTTGCACCGCGACTACGGCGCGCGTGAGCACCGAAGATCCGTTCGTCCGTTCGTTTCGGGCGTTGCGGCCGTCGGTCGTGCTCTTCACGATGAACATCCCGAGCGACGACAAGAAACGCAAAGGCGACTTCGACGAGGCGTACGGTACGGGCGTCGTCGTCGCGAGCGGCACGTGGGGCTCGCAGGTGCTCACCGTCGAGCACGTGATCCACGACGCGACCAAGTTGCGTGCGACGCTCGACGACAAGCACGTCGTGCCTGCGCGTGTCACCGCATCGGACGAGAAGCACGACGTCGCGCTCGTGCAGATCGCGGTGCCCGATCGGCCTGTCGCGACGCTCGGCACGTCCGCCGGCATCGCGCCCGGCACGCAGATCGGCCTCGCGGGCTATCCGATTCCCGACGCGTTCGAAGACGAGCATCTCGGCGAACGCATCTCGGTTTACGCGGGCCGCGTCTCGAGCATTCGCGACGACGCGCTCGAGCTCGATCTGCCCGTCATCCCGGGCGAGAGCGGCGGTCCGATCTTCGACGCGGACACGGCCGTGGTGATCGGCCTCGCGGAGTCGCGCTTCGACGACGAAAAAGCGATCGGCTTCGGTGTGCCGGTCGAAGACGCGAAGCGCTTCCTGCGCGGAAAGCTGCGCCGATGACCGCGAAGGGCGCACGGCGTCCCGGCATGCATACGAAAACGAGCTCGTGCTCGTGACGATGGATGATGGCGATCGGCACGGAGCCATTCGCGACGTGGCGCTGCAGCGGTAGAAAACACGAGACGACCGCGCTCGTCTAGCGCGCGACGATGACGCCGCGCATGCCGACCGAGTCGTAGTAGTCGAGGTCGCCGAAGTAGAACGTACCGGCCGGCACGACGAGCGGTTGCGAGAAGCAACTCGACGTCCCGGTCAAGCGACCGGTCGACCACGGTGCGCTCGCGGAGACCGCGGCACCGATTTCGCCCGCATCCGCGCTCGGGAAGACATACGGCGTGGCCGGGAAGGCGCTTCCGGAGAAACCGATCGCCGAGTGATAGATCGTTTGCGGCGCCGGGACGTCACCGTTCGCGAATTGGATCGTCGTGCCGGCCGCGAGCGCGATCGGTGCCGCGACGTTGCCGTACGTGCCGGTCGAATCGGCGACCGCGTAGCCGAACAATTCGCCGTACGGCGCGACGTTCGCCGGCGCGATCGCGAGCGACATCGCGACGATCGTCGACGTCGGTGACTCGGTCTGACACGCCGTCGGCTGCGCCGTCCCGCTCGCGCCGGGAGACGGCGAGGTGCCGGGTGCCGTCGTGACCGTGCCCGAGGGATACGTCGTGGGCGCGAGCGTTGGCAGCGATGTGTAGTTGCGCTGCAGGGACGTGCACGATGACGTCGTGACGATCGGCCCGACGAATGCGAGCGCCGCGAAGATCGCCTTCCGGAGCGTCATGGCGTGAGGTTCACGGGGATCGGAACCGACGTCGTCGTTCCGTCGGCCTTCGACGCGACGAGTTGCACTTGGATCGTCGATTGATTCGGCGGCAACCCCGCGAGGCTGAACGCGTACGCGCCTTGCCACTGCCCGGCTCCGGCCGAGCTGAGCGTCGTCGTGGTCGGTCCGTATCCGACCGTGACCTTTTGCACGTTCGACGTCGTGATCGCGGAGACGGTCACGTTGCTTCCTGCTCTGAGGATCGTCGGCGAGAACGAGACGAAGAAGATCTTCGGTGCATCGCCGGGAGCGGCAAAATTGTTCGTCGGCGCCGCGCCGAACGTGAAGACGTTCGTGGCGGCGAGCGCGCTCGCACCCGGGCCCGGCGCGATGCTCGGCACGGGCGATGGATCCGAGCCGATCGGCGGCGGCGCCGCGATCGGTGCTCCGCGTACGACGCCGATCGCGCCGCCGCCGGAACCGAACGGGGGCTTCGCCGCCATGCCGAACGTGTTACCGCGCACGCTGACGATACCCGGGCTCGCGAGCGGCGGTA
>CAJCIN010000083.1 GCA_903970385.1 Rhodospirillales bacterium
GCCGCGGTCGACGCGACGTTGATGATGCCGCCCGTCCCGCGCGCGAGCATCGCGGGTGCGAAGCGATCGGTCAGCGCGACGAGCGCCTCGACGTTGAGTCGCACCTGGCCGACGTTACGTGCCGGCTCGATCGTTTCGAACGGGCCGTGCGCGCCGTAGCCGGCATTATTGATCAACAGATCGACGCGGCCGAAGCGCGTCTCGGCTTCGTCGCCCGCGCGCTCGAGCGCATCGCGATCTTCCAAGTCGGCGACGATCGTCTCGACGCGTACGCCGCGTGACGATGCGATGCGTGCGGCGATCGTTTCGAGCGCGGGACCGCTGCGCGCGACGAGCCCGAGGTCGTACCCGCGCGCGGCGAGCGCCTCGGCGAACGCCTCTCCGATGCCCATCGAGGCTCCCGTGATCAACGCGACCGGACGATCGGACACGAGGTCAGGCGTTCAATTCGCGTTCGATCGCGTCGCGTAACAGCGGCTCGTCGACGGTGACGGCCGGTGCGAAACGTCCGACGACGCGGCCATCGCGGGACGCGAGAAACTTCTCGAAGTTCCACAACACGTCGTCCGGCCGAGCGGCCTTCACGCCGTAGCCTTCCAGCTTCTTCCGGAACGTATCGTCGCTTTCCGAGGCTTCGGGCTGCTCCGCGACGAGCGTTGCGTAGATCGGGTGACGTGCCGGGCCGTTGACGTCGATCTTCTCGAACATCGGAAACTTCACGTCGTACTTCGCCGAGCAGAACTCGGCGATCTCGTCGCTCGTGCCCGGTTCTTGCGCGCCGAACTGATTGCACGGGAACCCGAGCACGACGAACCCGCGCTCGCGGTACGTCTCGTACGCGCGCTCGAGACTCTCGTACTGCGGCGTCAAGCCGCACGCGGACGCGACGTTGACGACGAGTACGACGCTGCCGCGGTACGGTGCGAGCGAATCCGGCGCGCCGTCGAGCCGGTGGACGGGGATGTCGAAAAGAGCAGTTGCCATGCGAAGAGCTTCGGGCGAAGGAGCCGATGGTCCGTCATTCTTCGTCGTTTTAGCAGCCGTCTCCCAATTGGATTAGGACCAGGCGGTCGCGCCGAAAAAAGAAGTTCTCGAACTGTCCGCAAGGTGGAACCGACTTGACCTCGTTTCTAGGCCGCCACGTCGTGTAGGCGAGCACCGTCACGCCTCGATGCCCGGCTACCGTTTGTGAAGTCGCGGCTCCGTAGATGCGTGTCACTTCGGCCTTCGTCTGCCACAGGCGTATCCCGCGGATGGTCCTAATCGCGCGAAGATCGCGCGTCGTGACTCGTTTCGGTGGCGCCGGCACTTCTGCAGCGGCAACGACGTCGTGCCACGAGCAGCACCCTTGATCGAAGAAAGCGATGCGATGCGTGCGGTCGTAGACCGCTCGGCCTTTCGGCGGCCCGGCGCTGCCGTACACGAACGGCGTTCCATCCGCAGGGCCGAAATTTCCCACGAGCTCCTTCGACGGTTGACGCGCGAAGCCGTCGATGAAGCCGTCGGTTCTGTCGACGTGCGTAGCGTGATCCCACCACGCGTTACTTTCTCCGAACGTCGGCACCCATCGCCCCATCGCCTCGCTGCACGCATCGTGGAAATATTGTTTGCAATTCGCCTCGATCGTCGCATCGGAAGACTCCGGTCCAGCTCGGCTCGTCGTCTGGCATATCGCAAGGGCGGCGACGATCGTCACGACATATCGCAGGCACCGATTTCGAGTCAACCTGTCCGACCTCCGTAGAGATGCAGCTCGAGCCGGTTCGATCTGCCTAGCGCGTCCACCTAGACCGTCGTAGGCGTTCGTCGCTCGTCGCTCTTCGCCAGCACGAGGTCGTCACGTTCGACCAGCGCGCGCAAGAAGTCGGACGCATCCACGAGTTCGCCGAGTGCGAAAGCTCCGGCGGTCGGAGACTACTGCCGTTTCATCCGCATGTGGTTGAACGACGGCGACGGCGAGTTCGGACGCGTTCTCAAGCCGGAGACGGTCCGCATGGCCGAGCGCAACGGACTCGACGGTCAACGCGTCAAGCTGCTGCCGGGCGTCATTCCGGTGCTCTCGAACGATGCGGAGTTCTTTCTGAACGAGCCAAAATCGTGGTCGCTCGCCTTCATGGTAAACGACGGGCCGTTGCCGACCGGGCGTCCTGCGGGCGCACTCAGCTGGCGGGGCTTGCGAATTGCTACTTCTGGATCGACCGCAAGAACGGCGTCGGCGGCTATTGGGCGACGCAGATCTTACCGTTCATAGACGGCGTTTCGTATCCGGATTTCTCGAGTTCGAAACCTACGTATACCGGAGTCGGGAGGCGAGCCGCGAGCTCGCGCACGCCTAAACGCGATGCGCCGCGTTCGCATCCCGGAACGCGCCCCACGTTCCGTTCTCGATCGCTGCGCGCGCCTCGCTCATCAGCTGCGCGAGCATCGCGAGGTTGTGATACGACAGCAATCGCGGGCCGAGCATCTCGTCCGCGCGGAAGAGGTGCGCGACGTACGCGCGCGTATACGTCGCGCACACCGCGCACGCGCACGACGGGTCGATCGGACGCGCGTCGCGCACGTAGGTCGCGCTGCGGATGTTGAGATCGCCCGCACGCGTGAGCGCGCGGCCGTTTCGCCCGCAACGCGTCGGATACACGCAGTCGAACATGTCGACGCCGCCGTCGATCGCCGCGATCAGATCGCGCACCGTGCCCACGCCCATGAGATAGCGCGGCTTCGCCTCCGGGAGAAGCGCGGCCGTGAACCGCGTCATGCGATACAGATCGTCGCGCGACTCGCCGACCGACAGCCCGCCGATCGCGTATCCGGGGAGTTCGAGCGCGGCGAGTTCCGCGGCGCTTCGCGCGCGCGCGCGCTCGTCGAGGCCGCCCTGCACGATGCCGAACAGCGCCGTCGCCTCGCGCGTTCGCGCCGCGGCGCACCTGCGCGCCCAGAGCGTCGTCAACCGTACGGATTCGTCGACTTCGGCTTTCGTCGCGGGCAGCTTCACGCACACGTCGAGTGCCATCGCGACGTCGACGCCGAGCGCCTCTTGAAACCCGACGACGTTTTCCGGCGTGAACTCGTGCTCGCTGCCGTCGAGATGCGAACGGAATCGCACGCCGTCGTCCGTGAGCACGCGACGCGACTCGAGCGAGAACACCTGGAAGCCGCCGCTGTCCGTGAGGATGTTGCGATCCCAACTCATGAACGCGTGCAAGCCGCCGAGTTCGGCGATCGTCTCGCGACCCGGCCGCAGCCAGAGATGATACGTGTTCGCGAGGATGATGCGCGCGTCGAACGCGCGCAGATCGTCCGGCGTCAGCGCCTTGACGGTCGCCGCGGTTCCGACCGGCATGAACGCGGGCGTTTCGACGTCGCCGTGCGCGAGCCGCAGCGTGCCGCGGCGCGCCGCGCCGTCGGTCGCCCGGAGCGCGAACGTCATTCGGCTCGCAGGATCTCCCGCGCCGCGACGTAGTCGGCCGGCGGATCCGCTTCGAATGCGAGCGCTTCGCCTGTGACGGGATGCTCGAACGCGAGCCGCCACGCGTGCAGCGCCTGACCCGGCAGATCGAGCCGCGGATCGACGCGACCGTACACCGGATCGTTGACGATCGGATGGCCGAGCGCCGCGAGGTGCACGCGGATCTGATGCGTGCGGCCGGTCTCGAGCCGGAAGACCAGATCGCTCGCCTCGCGCATCTTCTCGCGCACCTCGTAGTGCGTCACCGCGGGTTTCCCGTCGGCGCGGAGCGCGTGGCGCATGCGGTTGTGCGGGTCGCGGCCGAGGGCGCCGTCGATCGTGCCCTTCGCGTGTTCGGGCGTGCCGGTGACGAGCCCGAGATACGTCCGCTCGATCCGCCGCCGCATCATCGCTTTACCGAGTGCCGCGAGGGCGTCTGCCGTCTTCGCGACGACGAGGAGGCCCGACGTGTCGCGATCGAGCCGGTGCACGAGGCCCGCGCGCAACGGATCGCCCGGCAACGATCGCGTGTGTGCGAGTAGCGCGTTGACGAGCGTGCCGTCGCGCGCGCCGTGCGCCGGATGCGTGACCATGCCGGCGGCCTTGTCGACGACGAGGATCGCGTCATCTTCGTAGACGACGTCGAGCGCGATCGCCTCGGCTTTCGCTTCCAGCGGTTCCGGCACGGCGATCGCGTATTCGAGGACGTCGCCCGCCGCGACGGGCATCGCCGGCTTCGGCACGTGGCCGTTGAGTTTCACGTCGCCCGCGCGAATCGCGAGCGCCACCGCGCCGCGCGACGCGCCGGAAAGCCGCGCGATCGCGACGTCGCAGCGTGCCCCGGCTTCCGCGGGGTCGACCGTGTGTGCCGTCATCGCGTTACGTCTCGCGCGCGGGCGACGCGCCGGCCGTGCGTTCGCGCGCGATCGAGGACAGGACGAGCAACGCGACGCCGATCGTGATGCACGAGTCGGCGACGTTGAACACGGGCCACCACCGCAGGTCGATGAAGTCGATCACGTAGCCGTAGTGGAAGCGGTCGACGATGTTGCCGATTGCGCCGCCGACGATCGCGCCGAACGCGACGCGCACGAGCGCCGACTGCATCGCGGCTTCGCGGAACGCGAACCAGAAGAGCGCGAGCACGGCGACGGCCATGCCGACGAGCAGCCACGCCTGCGAACCGAAGAGCCCGAACGCGCCGCGATGGTTCTGCACGTAGGTCCAGTAGAGGACGTGCGGGATCGCGATCCGGCTCTCGCCGAGCACGAGATCCTTCGCGACGACGTGTTTCGTATGTTGATCGAGCGCGAGTGCGATCGCGGCCGAGATCCAGAAGCGCATCGGTCAGAGCGCCGGCGGCTTGACGTATTGGTAGAAGAAGCCGGTCACGCGCGTGAACTGATCCGTCGCGACGATAAGGCCGGTCGCGACGAGGATCGCGCCCGACGTCGCTTCGATCGCCGGCAGAAACCGCTTGATGCGGTTGAGCGCGCCGAGCGATTGCGTGATCGCGGCGGCCGTGATCAGGAACGGGATCGCGAGCCCCATCGAATAGCAGAAGAGCAGAAAGGTCGCCTGCGGCACTTTCTCTTGCGATGCGAGCAAGATGATCGCGGAGAGGATCGGCCCGATGCACGGCGACCATCCCGCGGCGAAGCCGAGCCCGACGAGAAACGACACCCAGTACGATTGCTTGCGCGGCGCGAGATGCACGCGCTTGTCCATCATGAGCGCCGGGATCTTCAGCACGCCGAGCATCTGCAAGCCGAGCACGATGATGACCACGCCGCCGAGGATCTCGACGAGGCGCTTGTGATCCGAGAATACGCCGCCGATCGCGCTCGCCGACAGTCCGATCGCGATGAAGACGAGCGTGAATCCCGCGATGAAGGCGAGCGCGTGCGAGATCACGCGACCCTTCGCCTGCGCCGTCGTCTCGGCTTTGAGATCTTCGAGGCTCGTCCCGGTCAGGAACGACAGGTAGCTCGGCACCAGCGGCAGGACGCAGGGGGAGATGAACGAGACGAGCCCCGCTGCGAACGCGGTGAAGATGTTGAGCTGGTGCACCGGGTCTAGTACGACGCTCAGAGCCGCAGTTCCAGCCCGTCCTCGGCCGGCGCGAACCCGGCGCCGGCAACCGCTCGCGCCGCGTCCGACGACGGGTCGAGCATGGGGTTCGTATTGTTGAGGTGCGCGAAGAAGCGCTGCGGGGCGCGCGGGAGGCGTGCAAACGCGGCGAGCGAGCCGTCCGGACCGCCCACGGGCTCGTGGCCGAGCGATCGCGCCGCTTTCTCGACGCCGACGTCCGAGAGCTCCGCGTCCGACCAGAACGAGCCGTCGAAGAAGGCGGCGTCCGCATCGCGCGCGGCCTCGAGGAGCGGTGCGTCGATGCGCGCGAAGACGGGCGCGAAGAGTACGCTGCCGCGCGTGGCCGTATCGGTGATGCGATATGCGATCACGGCTCCCGCGACGTCGCGCCGTCCCGCGTAGCCGGGCGTCAGACCGCCGACCGCGATCGCACGCACATCGAGCCGCGCGTCGAGCGTGAAGCTCGTGCCGAGTTCGACCGCGCGCCATGCGTGCGGTTCGCGTGCGAACGTCGCGACCGCGGGTTGTTCGATCGCGATTTCGCGGACGAGCGCGCTCGAGTAGATCGCGAACGCGTGGTCGCCCGTCTGGCGTAAGACGGCGAACCCGCCGATGTGGTCGACGTTCGCGTCCGTGAGCAGCATGCCGGCGATCGGCGTCCCGCGGCCGGCGCGCGGCTGCAACGGCGCGTACGATTCGATCTGTTGCGCGATGTCGGGCGACAGGTTGACGAGCCACCAGCGTTCGCCGTCACCCGAAACGGCGAAGCCCGACGACGAGCGGCGCGGTTGCGTGCCGGCACGCGCCGCCGCACAATTCGCGCAGGCGCAGTTCCATTGCGGCACGCCGCCGCCGGCGGCCGATCCGAGGACGCGGACGATCAACGCGCGGCGGGTTCGGGCCGCCGCGGCGCCCACGCCTCGGCGGGTTTCGCGTCGCGATACGCGACGACGAGATCGTGCCGGTCGCTGCGCGCGCACGCGGGATCGGTCGCGGCGCCGTCACCGGTCAGGAGAAACGCTTGGCAGCGGCACCCGCCGAAATCGATCTCTTTGCGTTCGCACGAGCGGCACGGTTCCGGCATCCATGCCGTGCCGCGGTAGCGCGTGAACGCATCGGACGCGTTCCAGGCCTCGGCGAGCGACGTCTCGCGCACGTTCGGAAACGCGAGCGTCGTGATCGACGTCGCCGCGGGACACGGCAGGATGCGGCCGTCCGGCGTGATCGTCAGCGCGAGTTGCCCCCAGCCGTGCATGCACGGTTTCGGCAGTTCCTCGAAATAGTCGGGCAGCACGTAGGTGATGTCCATGCGTCCGCGCAGCCGTTCGCGCGCTGCGTCGACCAGTCGCGCGCCGTGCATCACCTGCTCGCGCGACGGCATCAGCGCCCCGCGATTGCGGTACGCCCACCCGTAGAACTGGACGTTCGCGAGCTCGAGACGGCGCACGCCTTCGCGCTCCGCGAACGCGAGCACC
>CAJCIN010000084.1 GCA_903970385.1 Rhodospirillales bacterium
GAGCGCGACCCCGGGCCACAGAGCCCGCGCGAGTAAGAGCACCGACGCGCGCGTGACGCTGACGTCGGTCAGGAAAAAGCGTCGCGCGGGCGGCCGGCACCCGTCGACGGTGACCGAGCGCGAGAGTTCGACCGCCGCGCCCGGCGCGAAGACGTCGTAGGGCGACGGGACGAGCGAGAGGACGAGCACGGCGACGAGCGTCGCGATCGTCCAGACGAAAACGCTCGTTCGTTTAGGTGTGAACTTCTACGGCCTCGCGTACGGTCGCTTCGTCCAGCGCGTCGAACGCCGCGCGCTTCGACTTCGCCGCGGCGTCCGCGACGGGCGCGGATCCCTGCGGCCGCGGCCGGAGCGCTTCCTGACCTTTTTGCACGGATCCGAGGGCCGTCGCGAGACGCGCTTCCAGATCGGCGAGAACGGCCGCCGCGTAGGAATCGGCGCCCGCGCGGATGCGGCGCGCCTTCTCCTCCGCCTCGCGCAGCACGATCTCGGCCGTCGTGCGCGCCTGCTTGAGGACGTCTTCCTGTTCGACGAGCTCGTTCTTCTGCGCGACCGCTTCCGTCACGATCTGCTGCGCCTTCTCCTGAGCGTCGCGGATCACGCGGTCCTTGTTGGTCGCGATCACTTTCGCGCGGCCGACTTCTTCCGGTAGCGTCGAGCGCATCTTCTCGATGTATTCCACAAGCCGCTCTTCGCTCAAGATGCGATGGCCGAACGGTACCCAAGTCCCTTCGCGAACGTAGGTTTCGAGTCTATCGATGACGCGGTAGATCGACAAGTTCAGATCCTTCCTTGGGCTTGGCGCTTGTGGTGCATGTATTCGAGAACGACGTCGGGGACGTACTTCGCGATGTCGCCGCCCTGGAGATACACTTCTTTGATGAGGCTCGAGCTCACGAACGAATATGCCGAATCCGACATCAGAAACATCGTGTCGACGTTCGAGAGCGAGCGGTTCATGTGCGCGAACGCCATCTCGTTCTCGAAGTCCGAGACGACGCGGAGGCCTTTGACGATCACGTCCGCGTCGATCTCTTTGACGTAGTCCGCGAGAAGTCCGCGAAAGTGCGCGACCCGTACGTTCGAATGCGCGCTCGTGCAACGCCGCAGCATATCCTCTCGCTCGTCGAGCGTGAAGAGCGGACTGCGTTTCTGCGGATTCACGACCACGGCGACCGTCACCGTCGTGAAGATCGACGCCGAACGCGCGATGACGTCGAGATGACCGTTCGTCGGCGGATCGAACGAGCCGGGATAGATCGCGTGGCTCTTCTTCTGCGGCGAACCGTTATGCATCGGCGCGCAAAAATTGGAGCGTGACCTCGCCGTAGCGCGCTTCGCGCACGGTCGTGAAGCCGGGTGATGCGAACGCGGGCGCGCTTTCGCGGCGCTCGTAGACGACGACCGACGCATCGTCGATCGAGCCGCGCGTTCGCAAGGTCCCGAACGTCAGATGCGGCGGCGGCAACGCGTAGGGCGGGTCGGCGTAGACGACATCGAAGCGGCCGCTCAGCCGCTGTGCCGCCTTCTCCACCGGCGCGCAGATCACGTTCGTGCGGTCCGCGATGCCGAAGTCGGCCGCGGAGGCGCGGATCGCCTGCGCCGTCGGCGCGTGCAGTTCGACGAACGTCACCGAGGCGGCGCCGCGCGAGATCGCCTCGAAGCCGATCGCGCCGGTTCCGGCGTAGAGATCGAGCACGCGCGCGCCCGAAATCTTATCGCCGATAATCGAGTAGAGCGCTTCCTTGACGCGACCGGGGGTCGGTCGGACCGCCGCTCCGTGCGGAGAGCGGATCACGCGGGAACGGAGTTCGCCGCCACTCACGCGCAACGCGCGAGTACCGCGTGCACGCGAGTCATCACGTGCGGCCGTAGCGTCATTCCACGTCGTTCGCCGCGCTCGCCGCCTGCCCTTGAAGCAACGCCGGCAATTCGTCGAGCGATCGGATCGTGGCCGACGGCGCGGCGAGGTCCGGCGCGTACGCGGTCCCTTCCCAGTCGTACCACACGGCGGAGAAGCCGAACGCGCGCGCGCCGGCGCAATCCGCGGTCGGATCGTCGCCGACGTACCAGATCCGCTCGGCCGGCAACTCGAAGTGTTTCGCGAGGACCTCGAACGCTTCGCGCGCGGGCTTGAGCGCGCCGATGCGTTCGCTGACGAAGACCGAGCCGCGAAAGTGCACGAGTCGCGCTTTCTCTTCTTGCAGCGGGCTCCAACCGTTCGTCAGAATCGCGTAACGGATGCCGAGCTCGTCCAACCGCGTCAGCATCGCTTGCGCGCCGGGCAACGCTTCGATGAACGCCGGCGCACGTTCGACGACCGCATCGCGAAACGACGTCGCCGTATCGAGCACCGAGCCTCCCACGGGTGCGAACTGCTCGAAGAAGCCGGCGATCGCGCCCTCGACGCTCTGCGCGCCGCTGCGATACGCGCGCAACGTGACCTCGATCGCGACTTCCGCCGCGGCCGGATCGTACGTGACGCCGTGTTCGGCCGCGAGCGTCGCGAGCATCTCGAGCGCGACCGTGCGTTCGAGTTTGTTGTCGATGCCGAGCGTGTGATCGAAATCGAAGCCTACCGCGATGTCGCTTGCCATGCTCGACCCTTCTGCCGCCGAATCGGCTTTACCGCCGCGACAAGAAAGTTACGAACTGAGGAGCGTCGCGCGGGCGGTCGCTTCGTCGTTCAGATACGTGCGCAATGGGAGATTGTTCGTGCGTTCGAGCCGCGGATCGTCCGCGACGACCGCCTCCGCGTCGTGCTTCGCGTCGACGTACAATCCAAAGTCCGTGAGCACGTTGCCGAGCAGACCCGTCGCGCCGCCGGCCTGAGCCGTACCTGCGAACTCTCCTCCGCCGCGGATGCGCAGATCTTCTTCCGCAACGACGAAACCGTCGACGGTCCTTTCGAGGACCGTCAGGCGCTCCACGTCGTTGCGGTCGTCGGGCGCGACGAGAAGGCAATACGATTTGGCGACGCCGCGACCGACGCGGCCGCGCAACTGGTGGAGCTGCGCGAGCCCGTAGCGGTGCGCGTCGAGGATCACCATCACCGATGCGTTCGGGACGTCGACGCCGACTTCGACCACCGTCGTCGCGAGGAGCACGTCGGCCTCGCCGCGCGCGAAGCGCGTCATCACTGCGTCCTTCTCACGCGGCGGCAGCCTGCCGTGCAAGAGCTCGAGGCGCAGATCGGGGAAGACGCGCGTCCGTAACTCTTCGAGTTCCGCGAGCGCGCTCGTCAGCTCGACGTCCGATTCGTCGATCGCGGGCGCGACGACGTAGGCTTGACGCCCGCGCGCGACGTTCTCGCGAACGAAGTCATAGGCGAGCGCCTTGCGGGTCTCGCGGATCACGAACGTGCGGATCGGCGTTCGGCCCGGCGGCAACTCGTCGATCGTCGAAACGTCGAGATCGGCGAACTTCGTCTGCGCGAGCGTGCGCGGGATCGGCGTCGCCGTCATGTGCAACGTGTGGGGCGCGCGGCTCTTTGCGCGGAGTTTCGCACGTTGCGCGACGCCGAAACGATGCTGTTCGTCGATGACGGCGAGGCCGAGGTCGCGGAATCGCACGTCGTCTTCGATCAGGGCGTGCGTGCCGACGACGAGGTCGCATTCACCGCTCTCGAGCCGGCCGCGGGTCGCATTCCGATCGCGCGCGCCCATGCTGCCGAACAGCGCGTCGACGCGGATGCCGAACGGCAGGAGCAAGGGCGCGAGCTTGCGCGCGTGCTGGGCCGCGAGGATCTCGGTCGGAGCCATGAGGGCGCTCTGAACCCCGCTCGCCGCCGCGAGGACGACCGCCGCCGCGGCGACCACCGTCTTACCGCTGCCGACGTCGCCCTGCACGAGCCGGTTCATGGGCGCGGTCCCGGCCATGTCGTCCCAGATCTCCGCGATGACGCGCGTCTGCGCGCCGGTCGGCACGAACGCGAGCGACGCCGCGAAGCGCTCGAACAGTCCGGGCGGCGCGCGCAACTCCGGTGCGCCGCCGAGCGACCTGCGTTCGGCACGCTTCGCGGCCGCCGCCAGCGCGATGCCGAAGAACTCTTCATAGATCAGACGCTCGCGTGCGGCCGCCGCGGCCTCGAGACTCGGCGGACGGTGCGCGACGCGCCACGCTTCGCCGAGCGTGCCGTAGCCGCGCGCGCGGAGCACGTCGAGCGGGATCACGTCGTGCACGAAGCTCGCGAGCGCGTCGACGTTGCGCTCGATCGTGGTCGCGATCGTGCGTGACGATACGTCCTTCGACGCCCGGTACACCGGCACGACGGTGCCGACGTACGGCTCGTCTTCTTCGAGCAGGCGATGGTGCAGCACGCTCAGCTCGACGCCGAGCGAGCCGCGCGTGCGTTTGAGCGCCGCGCGTCCGTGCACGAACACGCGCGTGCCCGGCGCGAGTTTGCCCGCGAGCCCGCGCCGGCCGAACCACGTCGCCTTGATCGTACCCGTCTCGTCCGCCACGTCGGCGGAGACGATCGGCACGCGCCCGCGGAATTCGCCGACGCGGACGATCCGCCCGAGCGCGATCTCTTCGGCGGAGACGGCGTCGGCGGGATCGTGCGCTCGAGCGAGCGTCGTCCGGACGATCTCCGCGATCGGGGTCGGCGTCCGCCAATCCTTGTAATCGCGCGGGTAGGTCTGCGCGAGGTCGCGCGGCGTGCGGATGTCGAGCGCGGCGAACTTCTTCGCGAGTTCGGGCCCGACGCCGCGGAGGTCCGTCAGCGACCGCGGTTCGGCGGCGACTACGTGGCCCGTCGCAGCAACTCCGCGCCGACGTCGTCGAGCGACACGCCGCGCTCCTCGAGCAGCACGAGCGTGTGATAGAACAGGTCCGCGACTTCCCACGCGATCTCGCGCGCGTCGCCGTTCTTCGCCGCGATGACGACCTCGGTCGCTTCCTCGCCGACCTTCTTGCCGATGCGATCGACGCCGTCGTGCAGCAACTTCGCCGTGTAGCTCGTCTCGGGCGAGGCGCCGCGCCGCGCCGCGATCGTCGTGCGCAGGTGCGCGACCGCGCGTTCGAACGTTTCGGGCGCTGCGGCCTCCGCGCCGGCCCCGCCTTCGTCACCGGTGAGGGCTCGGAAAAAGCATGACGTCGCGCCGGTGTGGCACGCCGGGCCTCGAGGCTCGACACGGTACAGCAGTGCGTCGCCGTCGCAGTCGTACGACACCGACAGAACGCGCTGCGTGTTGCCCGACGTCGCGCCCTTGCGCCACAGTTCGCGACGAGAACGGCTGTACAACCACGTGGCCCGGTCGCGCAGCGTGTTCGCGAGCGCCTCGCGGTTCGCGTACGCGAGCGTGAGCACCGCGCCCGTGGCCGCGTCCTGCACGATCACCGGAAGCAGCCCTCGCTCGTCCCACGCGAGCTCATCCATCGACATGCGCCGGAGCTACGAGAGGACGGACCGGAACTCCGCGTCGCGCCAAGTCGGCCTTCAACGCGCCGATGTCCAACTCGCCGAAGTGGAACAGCGAGGCCGCGAGCGCCGCATCGGCGCCCGCCGCGAACGCATCCGCGAAGTCTTGCGCGCGACCGGCGCCGCCCGATGCGATGACGGGGACGTCGACCGCGCATCGCACGGCGCGCACGAGGTCGAGATCGAATCCGGCCCGCGTTCCGTCGCGGTCGATGCTCGTCAGCAAGATCTCGCCGGCGCCGAGTCGCGCCGCTTCGCTCGCCCAACCGACGGCGTCGCGGCCCGTCGGCGTGCGTCCCCCGTCGACGACGACGTCGTATCCCGCGCCGTCGACACGACGGCGCGCGTCGATCGCGAGGACGACGCATTGGCTGCCGAACTCCGCGGCGGCGGATCGGAGGAGCTCCGGTTCGCGCACCGCCGCGCTGTTGAGCGAGACTTTGTCGCACCCGGCGCGCAACAGGTCGCGCACGTCGGCGACGCTCGCGACGCCACCGCCGACCGAGAACGGGATCGTCAGCTCGGCCGCGACCGCCCGCACGACGTCGCGCATCGCGCGGCGGCCCTCGATCGTGGCGGTGATGTCGAGGAACACGACTTCGTCGGCGCCGCGCGCCTCGTAGACGCGTGCGAGCTCGACCGGGTCGCCCGCGTCGGCGAGTTCGACGAACCGTACGCCTTTGACGACGCGTCCCGCTTTGATGTCGAGGCACGGCACGATGCGGCAGGCGAGCACTCAGGACACCCCGTCGATCGCGAGGACGAGGAGCGCGAGATCGTCGGCGAGCCGCCCGTCGGACCGGCCGCGCACGTGCGCGACGAAGTCCCCCGCGAGGCGCTCGGGACTCGTTTCGGTCGACGCCGCGAGAAAAGCCATCGCGCCCTCGTCGCCGAGGAATGCGCCGTCGCGGTCGCGCGCTTCCGAGAGACCGTCGGTCGCGAGGACGATCGTGTCGCCCGCTTCGAGCGCGACCGTCCGCGATTCGAATGCGAACGTCGCGTCGAGACCGATCATGGGGCCCGTCACGGCGAGCTGCGTGACGTCGCCGTGCCGCCGCAGAAAGGCACCGGAGTGCCCCGCGCTCGCGTAGCGCAGCGTCATTCCGGCGCCGTCCAAGATGCCGGCGAACACGACGACGAACAAGTTCGGATCGCTCACGCTCGCGAGGAACATGCGATTGAACTCGGCGAGCACGACGGCGGGATCGTGCGTCTGCCGCGCGAGCGCACCGATCGAATAGCGCACGAAAGCCGTGTTCACGGCCGCGGGAATGCCCTTCCCGCTGACGTCCGCGACCAGCACGAGTCCGCGGCGTTCGTCGAGGCGCCGTACGTCGTACAGATCGCCGCCGACCGCGCCGTCCCGCTCGGCCGAGAGATAGGCCGTGCCGACGCGCGCGCCCGGCAACACGTCCGGTTCGTCGCGAAACGCGCCTTGCAACGTCTCGACGATGTTGCGCTCGCGATCGATTTCGTCTTGCAACTGCACGCGCGCGGTGACGAAGGCGATGCTGATCGCGCCGAACACCACGATCGAGCCGATGCCACCGAGGAGCGCCTCGTCGATCCGCAATTTCAGCTCGGCCTGAACCTCGTCGAGTCCTTGCACGAGCAGCGTCCGCACGCGCCGGGTGTCGCCGCGGAGCTGATCGACGACGATGTTGCCGAGAGTGACGCGCGTCTTCACGTTCTTCCCGTGCCGCGCGTGAAGAAGCGGCGTCTTCACCTCGCTCGTCCACGTGCCGTGCAACTCGTGCATTTCTGCGATCGTCGAGCCGACGCGTTCCACGTTCAGCGCCTTCGTCGACGACTCGAAATCGGCGAGTCCGCCGTCGAAGTTCTGCTCGTACGCGTCGGATTGCGTGAGGAACTCGGGATCGCCGGTCGCGACGTACCCGCGCAGCAGATTCTGCAACGCCACCTGCGCCTCGACGACCGCGTCGAGATCTTGTTGAGCCGCGATCAAGGCGCGCTCCACGCGGACCGCGCTATCGAGCTGCGTGTAGATGCGAAACGAAATCGCGATCGCGACCGCGACGATGGCGACGAGGAGCGAACCGAGCACGAAGGCTCCGCGCCGATTCGCATCGGACGCGGAGTGCCGCATCACCACATCTGCCGGCGTCGCTCGCGCCGGAGGGAGAAATTGGAGGCGACGCCCAGATTCGAACTGGGGAATAGAGCTTTTGCAGAGCTCCGCCTTACCACTTGGCTACGTCGCCGTACGATCGTTACTGCTTCCCTGAGCGGGTGGCGGGAATCGAACCCGCGCGTCAACCTTGGGAAGGTCGCAGGCTACCATTACATCACACCCGCACGGTGGATTCGGATGCACCGAGTTCTCGGCCGGAAGGCCGGGTCCTACTACTCGCGGCCCGCGAATCCGCGCGCGATCTTCGAGAGCAATTCGACGAGCGTCTTCTTCTCGGATTGCGTCAGCGCGCGCATCGCCGCCTTCGTGCGCGCGAAGTACGGCGGCAGCATCTTGCCGACGATGCTCTTGCCGCTACGCGAGAGAGAGATATAAGAGACGCGGCGATCTTGCGCGCTCGCTTTCCGATCGATGAAGCCGTCTCGCTCCAGGCCCGCGACGAGCCCCGTGACGTTCGCCTGCGTGGTGCCGAGATAGCGTCGCAGATCGGAAAGCGAAATCGGTTCGCCTTCCGCTTGCAACACGATCAACACGCCGAATTTTTGGGGCGTCAATCCGGCCTCGAGGAACCACGATCCGAGTGCGTTCTCGACACGCTGCGACGTGGTACGCAATGCGAGCAGAGCGCGTGCGGCGGCGGGATCGAAATCGGAGAAGCGTTTACGGTGGCCCGTGAAGTGCGCGTCGGGCCATCCGACGATATCTCCCTGGTCGTTCTGTTCGCCGTCTCTCATTTTCCTATGCTATCATACGTTCCAGTAGTTAGGTTGCGATGTTTTTCTTACTTCAAGGAGTCGTGCGTGAAGAAATTTTTCCTCTTATGTGGAACGGCCGCCGTTTGCGCCTCGCTCGCCGTGCCGGCAGCCGCCGACACGGTGCTCGCGACGCGCGGCACGCAGATCGACGGGACGCTTCTGCAGACGCTGGATTCGAAGACCAGCCACTCGGGCGACACGTTCTCGATGTCCCAGAAGAATACGTTCTTCCATCATAATGCCGCGCTCAGCGGTGCGACGATCGACGGGCACGTCGAGAACGTCACGCCGGCCGGGCCGACGCACAAAGCGACCATGAGCATCATCTTCGACGACGTCAAGCTCGCCGACGGCACGACCGTCCCGATTCAAGCATCCGTCAGTTCGATTTCGCCGCCGACGCACCACATTCGCGACGCCGGATTGATCGTCGGCGGCGCCGTCGCCGGACACATGCTGGCATCGCACAACCACGTGAAGCACGGCGGCCTTGCGGGAGCGGCCGCAGGCTTTGCGCTCGCGACGACGCTCAAGAGCGACATCCACGTGAAAGCGGGTACGATCGTCAAGATGAAGCTCGCGAGCGATCTCGTCGAGACGGGTGCGGCTTCGAACTAACCTACAGCACCGTACCAAACACCAGCTGCTATAACGAAAGAGACGATCGATGGCGAAGAAAGTCACGTGTCCCCTCTGCGGCGTCGAGATCACGGGCAACGACGACGACGCGCTCGTAAGCGCGGCCGACGCGCACGGCGACGAGAGTCACGGCATGCGCGCCCCGCGCGAGATGATCCTCAGCAGCGCGACGGACGCCTGAACGAACGAAGAGGCCTCGCTAGCGCGAGGCCTCTTCCACGATCGCGGGAGCGGCGTCCGCCGGGACGGCGCCGTGGTCGCCCGGCACCATCTCGGGCAGCGTGCGTCCCGAATCGGCCCAACCATAGGCGCGGAGCAAGTGGTGACGTTGCTGCATCGGCGGTCCTCCGGGAGCGGGGTTGGCGCTCATGTGCCCCCGCGCGGAGCCCTTCAAACTCGGGGCGACTGCCGCGTGACGTCAGGCGTCGCGCATTCTCTCGAAGAATGCGGCATGCTCGGCGCCGATCGCGAGATCGGCGGCGAAGCCCGATGCGAACCAGACCGACGAAACGGCGGGCCGCACGTACGGGACGAGGATCCGGCCATCGAGATTCTGCAGGAGCGGGCCCGTCCAGATCACGGCACCGTTCGCGTCGTAGATGCGGAGCCGGTCACCATTCCAAAGGGCGTGGATGCCGGCGTACGCGTCGCTCGACACTTTCTTCGCCAAGCGCTCCTGGAAAAAGAGCGAGCCGCCGCCGAACGCGTCGGCCGTGAGTCCGAGATTTCCGCTGAGGTATCCCGTCGCCGGGAACTCGCTCGTCGGAGGCGGCCCGATCTCGTAGATGCCGCGCAACGAATCGGCATCGCGGGACGCCGCGAAGTCGAAGCGCGTCTGCATCTGCATGATGCGTTCGGCCGAAACGCCGAGCGCGCGCGAGAAGCGGATCGAGGCGTCCACGTCGAGCGACTCACGGCCGTCGAGCATGGCCGCCAAGCGATCTCCGTCGAGACCCACGTGATCGGCGAACGCTCCCGGCGAAACGCCGAGGGCATCGAGAAAATCCCGCTTGAGAATGGGTCCGGGATGCGGAGCCGCTTCGCGACGTTCCGTGACGCTCATACTTCCGACTATCGTCACGGGCGGAAAGGTGCCTTAGCTTCGGGCCCTATTTTACCAGGGTGAGATGACGGGAGCGCGGAGCCGAGGCGTGTTCCGCAGCGAACGCGTCGCGTTCGCAATCGCACGGACGGGGGGCACGCACCGTCGTTCCCGTCGCGAGCGCGCGGCATCCGCCGTCGCCGTGCATCTCGACGCTGTGCCGGCAAAACGTGCAATGGTCGGAAGAACGCCGGCGCGGACGATCGATCTGCATAGACGACGAGTATAACCTCGCACGGCGGTGTTGCAGCAGCGTTCGCTCCAGGACTTTCGGACCGCCGTTCGAGCCCGTTCGGACTACGCGCGTGCATTGTGTCGAAGCGCGGTTATGCTCGGCGTCTCGAACGGCGGCCGGTCAAGCAGGAGCCGCCTAAATACAGCGTCAAGACGTTCGAGCCGCGCACGCTTCTGCGGATGACCTTGCCTTTGTGGCGAGGCCTTTCCGCCGTTCCGCCCGCGCCGAAAACCGATCGCCGAACGAAGCGCACATCGTCCCGAAAACTTCGATTTAGGGACTATGGCGCTATCGATTCGAGCGCTGACGCTCGCGCGCTTCGCGCGACCGCCCACCACCTGAAGCTCAAGTAGAGGTCGCCCGAATGAAACGTTCGCACATTGTTCGTTTTTCCGCGCTCGCCGTTCTCGCAGCATCCGCGATCGTCGGTTGCAACAGCTCGAATTCGGCGCCGGTGCAGCCGATCGCGGGCGG